>JAITVP010000087.1 GCA_031285725.1 Bacteroidales bacterium | reverse complement strand
AATTGGAAGAGATCGCCCTGCGACTCGACCTCACCGAGGCGGAAGTTAAGGATTCGTTAAGAAATTCTTCTCGCCACCTCTCCATGGACGCATCGTTAACGCAGGATGAAGACAATAACATGTATGACGTGATGAAGTCGGAAGAGTCACCGACTCCCGATACCGGATTGCTCTACGAATCATTGAAACTGGAAATCAACCGGGTAATCACAACGCTTCCCCAACGCGAAGCCGATGTGCTCAAACTTTATTTCGGATTGGATAGCAAACACCCGATGACCTTGGAGGAAATCGGTGAAAAATTTGATCTCACCCGCGAACGAGTGAGGCAAATCAAAGAAAAAGCGATCCGTCGATTGAAGCACTCTTCAAAATGTAAAAACCTTAAAGCATATTTAGGATAATGAGTATAACACGTATAAAAATCACCAATCTTCTCAAGAGACCGGAAGATATTGGCATCGGCAACAAAGTGAATGTGAAAGGCTGGGTACGAACGAAACGGGGCAATAATAGCGTGGCTTTCATCGCCCTCAACGACGGCTCGATTGTGCAAAACATTCAAATCGTAGTAGATTTGGAGAATTTTGATCTCGAAACCATGAAATTGGTCACGACCGGTTCGTGTCTCTCCGTCACCGGCACGTTGGTGGAATCGCAAGGACAGGGACAATCCGTTGAAATACGAGCCGATACTATTGAAGTATACGGCACAGCCAATCCGGAGGGCTATCCGTTGCAGAAAAAAGGACACAGCATGGAGTTTCTTCGCGAGATCGCCCACCTGCGACCCCGCACCAATTACTTCGGTTGCGTGCTTCGGTTGCGCCACGCCATGGCTTTTGCCATCCATACGTTTTTCAACGACAAAGGCTATTTTTATCTGAACACGCCTATTATCACAGGATCGGATGCGGAAGGCGCCGGTGCCATGTTCAACGTGACCACGCTGGATTTGCAAAACGTGCCCAAAACTCCCGAGGGCAAGGTGGATTATCTCCAAGATTTCTTCGGCAAACCGACCAACCTCACCGTTTCCGGTCAGTTGGAAGGCGAGCTGGGTGCGCTGGCGTTGGGCGGGATCTATACGTTCGGCCCCACATTCCGGGCGGAAAACAGCAACACGCCCAGACACCTGGCGGAGTTCTGGATGATTGAACCCGAAGTTGCTTTCCACGACAACAACGACAATATGGATCTGGCGGAAGAGTTCATCAAATATTTGGTGCAATACGCATTGGATAATAACAAAGATGATCTTGATTTCCTCAATACTATGATCGACAAAGAGTTGATCGCAAGATTGCAATTTGTCACGCAAAACGATTTCGTTCGGTTGACTTACACCGACGCCATCGATATTTTGTTGAAATCCGGAAAGAAGTTTGAGTTCAAGGTGGAATGGGGCGTTGATTTGCAATCCGAACACGAGCGCTATTTGGTGGAAGAATATTTCCACAAACCGGTGATTTTGGTCAATTACCCTAAAGAGATCAAGGCGTTTTACATGAAACAAAACGATGACGGCAAGACTGTTCGGGCGATGGACGTGCTTTTCCCGAAAATCGGAGAGATCATCGGGGGCTCCGAACGCGAGGCCGATTACGATAAGCTGCTCAACCGGGTGAGGGAACTGGGCATTCCTGAAAAGGATGTTTGGTGGTATCTCGAAACCCGCCAGTTCGGTACCGCACCGCACGCCGGCTTCGGACTGGGTTTTGAACGATTGATGCTCTTCATCACCGGCCTCTCCAATATCCGCGATGTGATTCCTTTCCCAAGGACACCGATGAATGCGGAGTTTTGACATTTTTTTCGTACTTTCGCACGCTAAAATTGAAATATGCTACAGATACAAACCATACGGGAGAATCCCGATTTTGTCATTGCCAGATTGAAAGTTAAAAATTTTGATGCCACAACGATCATCCAACAAATTCAGACCTTGGATAGCGAAATCCGTGCCGTGAAGAAGAGTTTAGACGACAATCTGATGGAACAGAACAACCATTCCAAAAAGATCGGGGTGTTGTTTAAAGAAGGAAAACGAGAAGAGGCCGATACGTTGAAAACCGAGATTGCGGCGCTGAAAGAGAAGGAAACGGAATACAAAGCGGCATTGGCGGAAAAAGAGGAGATAATCGAGACCTTGCTTGTCCAGTTGCCAAACCTGCCGCACGAGTCGGTGCCTTGCGGGAAAAGTGCCGAAGATAACGAGGTGATCATGCAAGAGGGCGATATTGAAAGTGCTCAACCCGACATGATTCCACACTGGGATTTGGTGAAAAAATACGACATTATCGATTTCGATTTGGGCAGTAAGATCACCGGCGCCGGTTTTCCAGTATACAAAGGGAAAGGGGCGAAACTGCAACGCGCGCTCATCAATTTTTTCTTGGACACGGCAATCGAAAACGGCTACCACGAAGTACAACCTCCTTACATGGTGAACGAGGCTTCTGCATACGCAACCGGGCAACTACCTGATAAAGAAGAGCAAATGTACCATGCCACCGCCGACAATCTCTATCTTATTCCCACGGCGGAGGTGCCAGTGACCAACATCTACCGCAACATGATCTTGAAAGAGAGCGATTTCCCAATCAAACATTGCGCTTACTCCGCCTGTTTCAGAAGGGAAGCCGGCTCGTATGGAAAAGATGTGCGGGGACTGAACCGACTGCACCAGTTCGATAAAGTGGAGATCGTGCAAATCGAGCATCCCGATCGTTCATACGAAACGTTAGAAATAATGCGGGAATACGTGACATCGTTGCTCCGTAAACTGAATTTGCCCTTCCGCATATTGCGACTCTGTGGCGGCGACATAAGCTTCATCTCCGCCTTGACGTACGATTTGGAAGTATACTCCCAAGCGCAACAACGTTGGCTGGAAGTGAGTTCCGTATCCAATTTCGAAAGTTACCAAGCGAACCGGATGAAACTTCGCTATAAAACCGACAGCGGAAAACCCAGATTGGCGCACACGCTCAACGGTAGTGCCCTGGCCTTACCCCGCATCTTAGCCGCCCTCCTCGAAAATAACCAAACGAAGGATGGAATTATAGTGCCGGAGGTTTTGAGGAAATATACTGGATTTGAGGAAATTAATTAAATTTCAATTGAGAGAATTTCCTTTAGAATCTTTGAATCTTATGTCAAATGATATATGTTATATTGTTTCGTTTTTTCTTTTCTTTATCGGGCACGACTTTCGCTTTTAGCAAATAATTCTTATAGGCAAGAAAAAGGATCAGCACAACGGTGAATGCTACGAGTCCATTTATAAAAAAACCGTATTGTTTCCCAAGCGTGTCCATTACCAAACCGGTAAGGGCGTTGCCAAGCGGAGCACTTCCGGTAACGACCAACACATAAATACTCATCACTCTGCCGCGATAGTCATCGTTGATATTCAACTGTATCCGTGTATTTGCGCGATTCAGGAAACACAACGACAGGAATCCGAGAAGCACTAAAAGAATGGCGACGATGATAAAAGAATGTATAAACAGCAGCGTCGTCACTTGCAACACAGCAATAGACAAGGCGGTCATTACCAGAAAATGTTTGCTGCGAATATCTTTCCCCACTCCTCCCATAAACAAAGCCCCGCAAAGGGAACCGATGCCAAACAGCGACATCAGCGTGCTGTACGTGTGTTCGTCTCCCAAAAGCACGTCCCTGGAAAGCACCGGAAGGATTACGCTGTAATTCATGGCGAATATGCAGATGACCGTCAAGATCAAGAATGTAGGCAATATTTTTTCGTTTCTCACCGTATAGAGTATCCCGTCCTTGATTTCCAACAGCATTTTTTTTTCGGTGTTTCTCCCTCGCGGGTTACCGCTGACACTAATCAGCGTGATGCCGTACAGTACAGGGATGAAGCTCAGCCCATTGATGAGGAAACACAGGGCTATTCCCAAATATTTCATCACAATACCGGCAACTAACGGCCCGATAATACGCGCCAGATTGAAGGTGGTGGAATTCAGGGAGATAGCATTGGGTAAATCCTCCTTGCCTACCAACTCCACAAAATAGGATTGGCGGGTGGGCTGTTCAATGCTCATTGTTATGCCGGCGACTAATGCCAGAAGGGCAAATATCCAATAATCAGTAACACCCAGCCAAACCAAAACGGCAAGTGTCAACGATTGAACAAGGAAGACGACTTGCGTGAAAAATAAAATTTTCTTTTTCGGGAAACGTTCAATGAATACGCCGGCAAAAAGTGTCAATAACAATACGGGGCCGAACTCGAAAACGCCCATCAATCCCAGCAAAAAAGGAGAACCACTGATCTGATACACGTACCAGCTCAAAGCGGTTACCTGAATCATCCCGCCAATGGTAGATATGGCTTGACCTATCCAAAAATTCCGATAATCTTTGTGGTATAGCGCGGAAAAAGTTTTCTTGAAAATTGTTTTTAGTGACATGTGAATTTTTATGCCAAATGTTTTTAGTAACATGTAAAGTGCAAGATCCCGTTTTGCAATATCAATATTCGTTTTGCCATGGAAGATACTTCATCGGAATGGGTAACCATTACGATGGTAGTATGTAATGTTTTATTAATTTCAGAAAGAAGTAAGGCGATGTTCCTGGCATTTGCGGAGTCTAATTGTCCGGTCGGTTCATCGGCTAAAACAAGCAGCGGTTTCATAATCAACGCCCGGCATACAGCCACACGGCTGGCTTCTCCTCCCGATAATGTCGAAGGATATTGTTTGGCAATACCTGAGATCCCAGTGATTTCCATTAATTGTTGCGCATGTTGTTCCTGTTCAGGATTGACCTTTTGCTGGTAGGCCAAAACGGGCAAAAGAATATTTTCCCATGCGGAGTATTGCGGCATCAGGCGATGTTCTTGAAAAACAAAGCCGATGCTTTTATTCCGCACTAAAGAATGGTCCACTCCGGGTGTCAACATCTCTTTTCCATCCAGTAGATAACTTCCCGAATCAGGTAAAAGCAACGTTCCTAAAATGGACAGCAACGTGGTTTTTCCCGAACCGGAAGCCCCCTTTATGGCAACAAAATCACCTTTTCCCACATTCAATTCCACGCCACGAAGAACATGGTTCACACGATCTTCTCCGTCTGGATAGCTTTTGGTTATGCCGGATAGTTTTATCATGATGTTTCAGATTTCAAGTTTCAAGTTTCAGGTTTCAGATTTCAGATTTCAAGTTTCAGATTTCAAGTTTCAGATTTTTTATTGCTCATAAATAAAATTATGCCTCAAATGTCAGATTCCAGATTATCAAAAGAATCTGAAACTTGGAATCTGAAACTTGAAACTATTTCTCTCCAAAGCAAAACAATGTTCCTTTGGTTGTTACTATATAAAAATGGTCTTTGATGATAGCGGGCGAGGCGGCAATCTGCTCTCCCGTATCATATTCCCATATCAGTTTTCCGGTCTTGGCGTCCAATATGGAAACGATTCCGGTTTTCGTGCAAACCATTACTTTATCATTACAAATCACCGGAGAACTTTCTCCCGAATCCCCTTTTTGTAAAAACTTCCATTTTACGGAGCCGTCTTTCCTGTCTATAGCGTATACATTTCGGTCGTCAGAAAGAATAAATACTATTTTATCTGAGACAGCCGGAACCGAAACAAGTGTGCTGCTTTCGCTTGTCGATATCATTATTTTCTTTGAATGTGCAATTTTCCCGTCTTTCAATAACAACTCATACACATTGCCCGAATGGTCGGCGATATAACAGTAATCGTCGCTTATAGCCGGAGAAGCGGGAACATAAGTATCGACTTTCAGCGAATCGGTCGTGATTCCAGTGACGGTGTTGATTATTCTAATCCAGGAATCGCATCCTCCAAAAACCACATACTCTTTCCAAAGCGCTACCGCTCCGTTAATGTAATAACCCGATTTAAAACGGCTGATCTTCTTCCCGTTTTTGCTATGGATACAATACAGAAAATTATCATAACTCCCAAAAACGATGGCCTTTTTCCCTTCAAAATTTGCGATGTTGGGTGATGCCGAAACTTGTCCCATGGTTTCAAAATTCCAAAGCGTGTCTTTTTTTGAAAGAGAAACCGCACTCATAGATCCGTCAATTCGTCCGATATATAGTATTGAATCGGAGATCATAGGTGTTGCTTCAACGGCGGTTTGCATATCGTAATTAAAAACTAAATTTCCTTGTATATCCACGCCATATATTTTCCCGCGCTTATCGCACCAATAAACCGTTCCGTTGTTGACTACCGGCGAAGAAGCCGTTCTTGCTCCGCTTTTATAACTCCACAAAAGAACAGGGCTTTCGGGTAGTTTTGTTTTGGTATAACCGCTTAACGAGGTGTCGCCACGGGATAAAAGCCAATTATGCTGCGTGTTATTATCAGTATTGGAGTTATTGGAACAACTCCAAATAAGAAATAAAAAAAGTATTATTCTTAAGCATTTCATTAGTTAGTTTCAGATTTAAAGTTCAAAATTTGGTTGTACCTTAAAAAAGTATGCTGTAATCCAAAAATGACAATCAGGGAAAAAAGTATCATCTTTGGATTATGACAATAAAAATAATCCTCTATTGCCCCGATTACCAGGGTGCAAAGTTAAAGAAAAATTGACTTACAATGGATGACATTGTGTTTCGTTTTCCCGTTCTGTGATTTCACAGTAAATTGAGCCGCTTGCGTAGTTTAAGTCGATACAGAGCTGTTTCGGGCTTTTGTAACTATTCAGCCTCTTGCAATCCAAGCGAGCGTTTGAAAGACGTTTTGCCCGTTTTTGATCGTAGTGTCAATCACCGATCGGATGACCGCAAAAGTTTGCGCACCGTTCATAC
>JAITVP010000085.1 GCA_031285725.1 Bacteroidales bacterium | reverse complement strand
AGGACGGTTGAAAGCCATGACAGTGTATGGAGGTTATATGTCTTTGCAAAAAGATTGGCGCAAAGATCTCTATTCCGCTATCGTCTATAGTTTCACCAAGTTAGATGGGCCTAACGCAAGCGAGGTGCCACAACTCTTTTCCCACACCCACTATGCTGCAGTCAACCTCTTTTGGGATTTCATCCCTTACGGCCTCATTGGTATTGAATATCTTTTCGGAAGGCGAGTCAACCAATCGGGCGAATCGGCCAACGCCAACCGAGTAAATTTGATGTTTCGGTATGGATTCTAATAAAGTATTCCCAACTTCAATCCTAAAAAATGATACAGCATTCTTTGCTGGCTGTTCGTATACAGCAGGGAGAAAGAACCTTCCGTACCTTCGCGGGAGTATTTAATAGAACTTTGTTGTACGGTATAGTTGGCGGAAATCAAAAAGGCGATCTTTTCATTCATGTTAATTTTCATACCGATACCAGTTTCTCCGTAAAGCCCGGCGGTGCTGCCGTAGATGACGCGCTGCATGGCGTCCGGACGTTGGGAACCGTACCATTTGAAAGAGTAGCCGGTATTCAGAAACCAGAAAGGCACGAGCTTGCGGTCGATAAAATTCACATTCAGCGACAAAGAGAGCGGAATGAATGCCGTTTTTTTCCAAATGTCGATGCCGCCACTTATGCCGAATGTGATGTAATTGTTAAATTGATAGGCTAAAAACTGTTGTATTTTGAATAAATTGAGGCTATTATCCCAATGGCGTTCGTCAAACGCCAACGTGCCTATCCCAGTGGAAAATCCAAAATGAGTGGCGTAGACGAATTTGGATGTTTTCGTTTTTTGGTTTTGTTGGGCCAAAGAGGATAGTGTCCCGGAAAATAACGCCAAAATTATAATTATATATCTGAATTTCATTGTTTTATGTTTTAAATCCCCATTAACATTTTCGCCGTGTTGCGGGCGGCGGCGGTCACCGTCTCATTGCTCATCATTTTGGCCAATTCCTCGATGCGCTCCTCCGTGGTTAATTTTCGGATATTCGTGTATGTTTTATCGTTGATAACCTCTTTATATACATGGTAATGCAATGTTGCCTTGGCTGCGATTTGCGGCAGATGGGTGATGGAGACCAACTGATGATTGCTGGAAAGATCTTTCATCATTTTGGCCACCTTGCCAGCCACGTCGCCCGAAATACCCGTGTCGATTTCATCGAAAACGACCGTGGGTAGCAGGCTGCTCTCGGTGATGACAGACTTGATGGCCAGCATTATCCGTGAAAGTTCCCCACCAGATGCGATCTTGCTGATCTCTTCTTCCGGAATCCCCTTGTTGGCTGAGAAAAAGAAACTGACCTTGTCGTTGCCGGTCTCGTTGTGTTGCAGACGGTTTTCAATATCGATGTGGAAATGAGAGTCTTTCATCCCCAACGCTTGCAGTTTGGACAAAATCTCCTGTTGCAGACCGGGTATTGCCGCTAACCGATTTTCTGTCAATTGATTGGCTTTTTCTTGTAGTTTGGCATTAAGCTCCACTCGTTGTGTGTCCAGTTTTTCGATCTGCTCGCTGTTGTTGTCGATGGAAAGGAGTTGTTCGTCAATATCCCGGTGTTTATCAATCAGTTCGTTGACATCGTTCACATGATGTTTACGTAACAAAGTATAGAGTGTATCCAATCGTTGTTGCAAAAATGCAAGCTGTTCGGGATCCACCTCGATTTGGTTTTCAATTTTCGATAACGAATATGAAATGTCCTGAGATTCAATGAGAATGTTTTCCAACCGTTTAGTCAATTCGGTGATGGCAGTAGAGTAGGAACTAAGTTGCTCACAATCTCTCTTTACCTCTTTGAGCAATGAAATAGCATTAACTTCTTGATCGGAAAGGTGTTGATTCGCTGCGTACAGTGTGCTTTTGATTGTTTCCGCATTTGACATCACGGCGATCTTTTCTTCCAGTTCCTTGTCTTCATTGGTTTGTAAACCAGTACTTTCCAACTCTTTCGAGAGAAATGAAAGGTAGCTCCGACGCTCTTCCATCTCTTGCTGAATTTTCTTCAACGAATGCAACTCTTTCACAACGGTTTCATGTTGACGATGGATGTGCTGGTATTTTTCCAATAAAGTTTGATTATTAGCATAATTATCCACGATTTGAAGTCGGAAAAGTGCATCATGAATGAGCAAATGTTGATGCTGGGAATGGATATCGATCAATTGATCGGAAAGTTCTTTGAGTTGCGGCAAAGTTACCGGCGTGTCGTTGATGAATGCCCTTGATTTACCGAGATTGTTGATTTCCCTGCGGAGAATGGTGTGGTTGGCGTAATCCAGGTTGTGCTCCTCGAAAAACGGATGAAGATGCAATCGTTGGATATCGAATTCCGCTTCCACAAAGCATTTCAGGGTTTTATCGTGCAACTGGGAGGAATCTGCCCGTTGACCAGTGACTAACGAAAGCGCACCCAAGAGGATAGATTTTCCGGCGCCCGTTTCACCAGTGATTACCGTAAATCCTTGATCAAAAAGGATATCCAGCGATCGGATCAGCGCATAGTTCTCAATGTGCAACGATAAAAGCATGGTTATTTTGAGGCGGTGTTTATGGCGTCGTATTTGGAAGGATTGGACGGATCGAGTTGCTTCATGATTTTGATAACATCCGTCTTCTCATTCGGAAGCCCCTCTTTGAAAATGTTGATGATCTCGTCTGATTTGGCTTGCACCATCATTTGGATGATATAGAGACTGGAACGTTGCGCGTTAACTTGTTGCAACAAACGCAAACTCTCTGCGATAACGGATCGTCCGGCATCCGGCGATTCCACCATGACATCCAGCCCCAAACGGTGGTAATTGTATAGAAAAGTGTGGATTTTGCTGTATTGCGGATTAGTGAAATTTTCCATCATCCAATACCTGTTGTTATTTCCGGATTCGAATGATTTCCAACCCGTTTCAGCGGAATTTTGGTTCATGTTGACGATGTTTTGACATTTAGTGTAGTATTCAGAACCGCCATTTAGGGAAAACGTATCGAAATCAACCGCCAAAAACAGATTCAAGAAAAAAGCGATAATCGCCGTGAATTGGTTCAGGTTCGATACATCGCTGTATTCCAGCGGTGCACCTTCCTCGTAAGTGAATTTGACCTTACTGTCTTTAAAATTGAGCACAGTGGTTTTATAACTGGAGTTGAGCACGGGGCGTTGCAGCTGGATGGTCATCTCCCCGGTCATCACATCGCCGGAGACATCGGTCAGGTTGAGCATCAATGCGCATTCAATCCGCTCGTTGTTTTTCAATGTGTAGTTGCACCATTTTCGTTCGTTGATGAAGGCGGTGAGTGCTTCGCGCAACGCATCGAAACGGTTTTTGTTAGAACCGGAAATCTGCGAGGAGTTGACAGAGACTTGACAGCGGAAATCTTGGGCGGAAACGGATAAAATCGAAAAAAAGAGGGGTATGAGTAAGATTGTTTTTTTCATGTTTTCGTGCGATTAATTCAAATGGAGTTCTTGTATGATAAACTGGATGATATCGCTGGCCACTTCGTCTTTCCCTTTTAAACAGCCAACCATTTCCCGTCCATCCTTCGTGATTATAATTACTTGATTGGTGGTGGTTTTGAATCCAGCCCCTGGCGTTTTCATCGAGTTAAGAACGATGAGGTCAAGTTTTTTATTTTGCAGTTTTTGGATGGCGTTCTCCTTTTCGTTCTCTGTCTCCAGCGCAAATCCAGCCAAATATTGTTTTTCGGACTTTATCTTGCCCAATTCAGATAGAATATCGGTAGTTTTGTGTAAATCCAACGAAAAATGGGATTCCTTTTTCTTAATTTTTTCATCTGCCACAACCGATGGCGTATAATCAGCTACAGCCGCTGCCATCACTGTGATGTCAACCTGCGGGAATGCGTTCATGGTTTCGACGAGCATCTCTTGAGCGGTCATAATGTTGATACGCTGTATACTCGAATGTTTGTGATTCAAGTAAGTCGGGCCGGCGATGAGGATCACCTCGGCACCTTGTTCGGCGAACTGTTCCGCCAATGCAAACCCCATGAGTCCGGAGGAGTGGTTTCCGATAAACCGCACGGGATCAATAGGTTCGTAAGTCGGACCAGCCGTCACCAAGACTTTTTTCCCGGATAAAGGAAGATTGGCATTGAGCTGTCGCAATACCGTTTCAGCGATGGTTTCCGGTTCCTCCATCCGACCTTTGCCCTCTGTGCCACAAGCAAGAAATCCGGAGGCAGGTTCGATCAAACGAACGCCCCGGTTGATTAACGTTTTCAAGTTCTCTTGCACGGCGGGATGGCAGTACATTTTATCGTTCATGGCGGGTGCGATGAACAGTATCTTGTTGTAAGCTAGCAACAATGTGGACAGCGCATCATCGGCGATACCGTGTGTTAATTTCCCGATCATATTGGCTGAGCAGGGAGCCACCACGAAGGCATCGGCCCAATCGGCCCATGTGACATGCCCCACCTCAATATTTTCGATAGGGGCGAAAGAGTCATGGTAAAGCTTGTTTTGGGAAAGCGTTTCGATGCTTAGGGGAGTGACGAATTGCAGGGCATTTCGTGTCGCCGCAACTTTCACCTCGCAACCCGCCTTGATGAAAAGGCGGATGAGTGATAAGGATTTGTAAGCGGCAATTCCACCGGTGATCCCGATGAGGATGTGTTTCTTATTTTTTATTGACATTTACGATTTCTGTGCTATCCGGATCGCGGTAATAGATCTCCCCGTCCTCAAATTCATTCACAGCTAAGATTGTCGGTTTGGGAAGCTGCTCGAAATATTTCGCCAACTCAATCTGCTCCCTATTTTCAAAAACTTCTTCCAAATTATCGGCTACGGATGCGAATTCCTGTGATCTTTCCACAAATTCTTCTTTCAATTCGCTTGAGATTTGGTTGGAACGTTTTGACATGATCGCCACGGATTTGTAAATGTTGTGTGTCTCCTTGTCAAAATCGCTGGGATTCCGGGTGATTGCCAACAGGTCAATCTTCATTTTCTTGTAATCTGTACTTTTCATCTAAATTATCTTTGTTTTTTAGCATTTATCTTTTCAATGGCTTTTTCGGCGTCGACCGCATATTTCGTAGCTTGCTCAACAAATGGCGAGCCGGGATAGTTCGCATTCAACGTCGCAAAAGCGTCCAAACACTGCAAATAGCGTTCTAACTGTTTGCTGTCTACACTCTTTCGAGCAAAATCGAAATTGCTCTTTATCAATAAATAACTGGCTTCCGGCGCCAAGTTCGAGGCAGGATGGTCTTTCATGAAATTTTTCACGTAAATCTGCACTGCTGCATAATTTTCCGTGTAATAATACAACTTTGCCATTTCGAAATCCTTTCGGGCCAACTTTTCCCGCAACTGGTCCAACATGGCATTGCACTCTTCCACGTAGCGGCTATTCGGATATTGTTTAAAAAAATACCCGATTTCCTCAATAGCGTATTTCGTCTCGAATTGATCCAGCGAATGGGTTGGCGAGAGGTAGTATATCGACTTCACACACAGGAAATAAGCTTCTTCCGCCTTGGGTGTTCCGGCATAACGACGCGAGTAATCCTTAAAATGGAAGGCGGCCAATTCATAATCTTGGTTTAAGTAATAGCAATTCGCAAAAGTGAACAAAATCGTGTCGGCGTGAGGCGTTCCCAATGTCAGCGGATATAACTCCTCGAAAATTCTTGCTGCGGAAAGATATTGCTGATTCGTATAGAAACGCATTGCGCGGGCATAATTCTTATCGAACGTCTCGAACGTGATTTTACTCTTGTTTTTCGATGTTTTATCCCGATCCTCTAACTTGTCTTTTTTTCCTTTTTTATCGTTTTTCACCGAATCATCCGGATTGGAATAGCAGGAATAACGATCCGAACGCTCCATATTGGATGAAGAATAGAGAGGGATAGTCAAATAAAAAGAGAAAAAGAGTATG
>JAITVP010000069.1 GCA_031285725.1 Bacteroidales bacterium | reverse complement strand
CGGGAAGTGAGCCAAGTGATGAGAAAGAGCAGGCAAATATAGCCGATGAAAAACATGAAGTAGGCGGTATGTCCCATATTCAGAATTTAAGTTGTAATTACCTGCACCGTTGTCCGGTTTTTCTGCTCAATCAGCACCTCTTTGCCTTGGGTGATGCCAACTAGCAACTCTTCGGTATAGTGTCGGATGGTGGCTAATTCGACGTTGTCATTGTATTTGATCTTATATTTCTGTTTCAGTTCCCGTAGCGCTGCATCCACCCGTTCGCCGACATTGTCCACGCAGATGGAAAAGCTGAGAGCGGAATTTTGCATCAGATTGATTTTCAATCGATGTTTGGACAGAATATGGAAGATTTCGGACAGATTCTGCACAGCGATGAATGAGAAATCCTTTGGGAAGATGGAGATCAATATCTGATTTTTCTTGAAGATAAACGAAGGTACCGAATTTTTGAGCGTGGAGGATGAAATAAGTGATCCCGCTTCCTCCGGATTGAAAAACGGTTTGACGTATAACGGTATCTGTTTGTTCTGCAAAGGCTTCAAGGTCTTCGGGTGAATAATACTTGCCCCGTAGTACGATAGCTCGATCGCCTCCTCGTAAGGAATTTCCTCCAGCTTGACCGCCTCGGGGAAAATCTTCGGATCGGCGTTAAACAGCCCCGGCACATCTTTCCAAATCACAACCTCGGAGGCTTGCAATGCGAACCCGAAAACCGCCGCCGTGTAATCAGAACCTTCCCTGCCCAAAGTTGCCGTTTGCCCATCGGACGTTCCTCCGATAAAACCTTGCGTGATAAACAGTTTTGTATTTTTTTCTTGAACCACGCTGTCGATCCGGTTTTTGATGGTTGGTGTGGTGGTTTTCCAGTCTACATGTGCTTCTCGAAACGAGTTGTCAGTCCGGATTAGCATGCGGGCATCCAGCCATTCGTTTGCCAGGTTGTTGAGGTTGAGGTAAGCGGAGATCAGGGTCGTGGAGAGAAGTTCGCCAAAACTGACGATTCGGTCGTAATCATAATCGTAATCATTTGAAGAAGAAATAGTTAATTGGCGATCTAATTGGCTGAAAATATCGGATAACGTTTTTTGTAATACCGGATTGTTTGGGAGTAGCTCTTGGGCAATGTCATAGTGATTGTGCTGAAGACGTACCAATAATGTGTCAAGCTCGGCTGCGTCATTTTTCCGATAAACGGAGATGATGCTCTCCAACAGGTTGGTAGTCTTGCCGATAGCGGAGATTATCACAACCAGCGGCGTGTCGCCATGTTGTCGAATAATATTTTCCAATTGTCGCACCCCGCTTGCGTTTTGCACGGAGCCACCGCCGAATTTGAAGATTTTAGTGTCGTTTAGCATGATTGTTTAGTTGTTATCTGTGTGCTATAATTAGACTTTATTTTTTAACACAACAAGAACCTACTTTTCATCATAAATCACCTCTAACAACACTTTCCCCACTGCTTGCAGCGTGTTTTTGTCGATGACGGAGATATTGTCGTTGTGTGTGTGCCAGGGTGGGAAAAATCCCGTGTTGCTCTCGTTATCTTGATGTATGATATTGATCATCGGAACCTTGGTGATCATATTCACATAATAGTGATCATCGGTGATGGGATTGGCTCGTTTGTTGAGGAAATGGTTGCCGTAGCCGAGCCGGTTGGCGATACCCCAAACGCTGGAGAGCACTTGGGAAGCGTAGAAGACAGAATAACCTTCGTGGTAGAACGTTGCGTAGGAAGCACCCACCATGTCCAAGAGGATACCGTAGTCGGCCTGATAATTCTCGCGGTGCGGGTTCCTTGACCAGTGTTGTGAACCGAGGCACCACCAGTCGCCGGCGATGTTTTCGCCGCTGGGTGTTCCGTAGTCTTCTGCATCGAAAAAGATGATATCGACGCCGATTTCGGGATTTTTAAGCTGCAGCTGCCGAGCGAGTTCGATGAGTACGCCCACACCACTGGCTCCATCGTTAGCTCCATCAATAGGTAGTTTCCGTTTCTCGAGATCGGGATCCATGTCTGCGATATGGCGGGAATCCCAATGCGCGGCCAGCAAAATCCGTTTCTCTTTTTCCGGGGCAAACGACCCGATGATGTTCTGGCTATTAAACCGATTCCCGTCGTACGTTTTGGCGATGAACGGTTGAACGATCACGGTATCGCAGAACTGTGCCATCTTCGTGCTCAAGAAAGCGGCACAAGCGGCGTGTGCCTCGCTGGCCGGCACCCGCGGTCCGAAATCGGTCTGCGCCTTCACATAAAAAAAAGCCGAATCCGCATCAAACGGATGCGTGACGATCTCTTTCTTATCTTTGGATTGCGAATCCGGTTTCGATTTATTGTTACACCCCGCCACAATCAACAGGAGAAAGAAAGTTGCTCCGAAAAATTTTCTCATGATTTTCTGTTATTAAAAAATGCTGGCAAAAATAGTAAAAAGAGGCGAAGGGGGAAAAGCTATTCTTTTCTAAGTTTTGCTATTTTTTTGTCAACTTTCTTTTAGATATTCATTGAGCGTTGTTAAATCCCTTTAGTAATGGTTGGATCCATATGGATTCAACCATTATTTTAAAATTTCCGAATAAATTTGTCATCTTCTGTGGATTCTTTCTTCTTCGGAAAAAAAAGACGAAAGTTCATGAAAAACAGAGAGAGCAAAAAGGCTGTCTGAATGAATAGAAATGGCTGGAAAAATTGATAATTAAAATAGTATATAACAACAAGAATTATTGCTAAAAAAATAATGTAAGCACCCCATACAGTCAAGAATCTCTTTTTCTGTCTTTTTAAAGAGGCGTCAGATATTCCCCATTGCGCAGAACGTTGTGTCAAAAAAAATGTAAACGGAGAAACTAAAATAACTGTAGATACTGTAATTATAGCCCACACAGGAAAATCTTTTAGGCTTATACCGCTAACAATAAGAGAAACAGTAATAATAATTACAGGAACTGCAATCATCAATATCATAATCCACTTTTGCGATTTTTTCATATTCTTCAAGTATTTAGCCACATCTGTTAAGAGCTCGTTTATACCCCCATGTTGCAAATCCCACAGCAACCCCATATCCGGCAAATGCAACAGCAACACACGGACCAACCGCAGCAGCTGAAAAGGCACAAGCATGTAGGGCGATTTCAAGCCCAGCCATACAGCCAGCCATAGCTATGCCATAATCGGCTAATGCTGCTTTCTTACAATCAGCCACAGACTGTGCCTTTGTTTCCATTCTGCGCAGTATGCTGACAGAGATTGCGGCTGCCATTACTTCTGTTTGGACTGACGGTGATAATGTAGGGAATGTGGGATTGTTAGTTTCCATTTCTTTCATTAATGCCTCTGCTTTAACCATTTCGGCTTCCATATAAGCGATTGGCAGCTGAAGTGACTCTTTATCAGGGTCATATGAAAAGGTTTGCAATCCATATTCATTCATGTTGAAAATAAAACCGTCAATAGTCATGCAAACAGCGCAAAAAGACGCATATAATCTTAACACCTCATCATCATCACCTGCTGCGGATGCGGCATTTATGGCTTCTCCTAAATCTTGGAGTTGACTCAGCTTCTCTTCTGTTAAACCGCCTTTTTCATCCAACAGCCCGTCTGCCATTTCCATTAGTGTTAGATTTGTTTCGGCAATTTCTTCAATCCCATCCGATTTGCTAAGTTTGTGGATGTCAATTCCCGTGGAAGCGATCAATTTTTCAATATAAGATTCATAGTCTTTTTCAACCGATTCTGTAATATCAGCACTGTTTGTGGTCTGATTTGAAACATCTTCTTTTTCGCAAGCGTAAAATATGGTTACCCCTGCAATCAATGCCACCGCCACCATAGCGGTGAACAATTTCATGTTTACTTTTCTTATTTTACTTTTTTAGTTTAATGTCTCGCTTCCTTTAAGCAGACAAAAATGATTATTAATGTCCAGCAAAAGTACAAAAACTTTTTTAATCGAAGAAAACGTCATCCCTTGGAAAACATTATCATCATAACCATTATATCCATCATTTGTGGAGCGTAAACAGGAAATGCGCTATTACCTGACTTCCGTAATTAATAAAATCGCAACTCGTAATTCTTAATTCGTAATTTCTCGTTACTTTTGCCGAAATTTTTTAGCATGAAAAGAATAGCTTTTTTACTTTCGTTGTTTATCCTATCCTTGCTCGTTCCCGCTGCTGCGCAAAATCCTTTGAAAAACACCACTACGCCTGAAAAACCCGAGTTCCTGCGGGATCGGTTGTTTGTGGATGTTTTCCACACGTTTTGGATGGGTGCGCCGAAGGAGACAAATATCTACAAAAAATTGCAGCCCGGCTTCAATGTGGGCTTGATGTTCGACATCAAACAAAATAAAAAAGCGCCATTCTCATTTGGCTTAGGTGTGGGATTTACCTATTACACGCAATATTCCGACGCGCTTTTTAAAAAAGACGCCGATGGCGTGCTCCGCATGTACACGTTGCCCGACTCTTCGTTTCGCCACAAGATGAACTATTTCAGCTGCAACATCCCGTTAGAACTCCGCTACCGCCACCAAAAGAGCGGTTTTAAGGTTTCGCTGGGCGTTAGGATCGGGTTGATCGCCGAAATCTCCGAACGCTACAACGGTACTAATATCGACGATCCCACCGCTGATAAATGGAATTACAAAGTCTTCAAATTACCCAACAAAACGAAGTATAACTTCGATGTCTATATGCGCATGGGCTGGAAATACTTTAGTGTTTACTATTCCTATCAACTCACCCCGGTTTTTGAAAAGGGCTTAGGTCCGAACATGGCACCGATGTCGTTGGGCTTTACGTTCACGCTCTTTTAGAATTAATAGTTTATTATTAATAATTATCTGATCATCAAATTATTAATAATAAATCGGTATGGTAATCTTGCGTCTTCCCCGGCATAATCAACCCCGATTCTTGGGGTAATGGTAATGAGGGCGGGGTTGATGTGCAATTGGCGGTCTTCGAGCCAGATTTCGGGAGAAGGAAGCAGTAGGGCGTCATCGTGGATGGTGATCCCTAAGGCTTTAGTCACTTTTCCCGGACCATTAGTGAGTTCGGGGGAGCTTTTCCGTTTTCCTGTTCTTTTTAACATTAATTCTTCGCCATGCGTGGGAAAAATCGCTCGGATTAGGATGGCGTGGGGAATATCTTTCTTATTGGTGACAATGTTGAACAAGTGATGAATACCGTAGCAAAGATAGACGTATGCCGTGCCGCCAGCCGCATACATCGTCTCAGTGCGGTGGGTACGCCGTCCGCCGAAAGCGTGCGAAGCTCGATCGGTGATGCCCGCATAAGCCTCTGTCTCGCAAATAATCCCGCCTGTGATCTGTCCCTCTTTTTTTGTGAACAGATATTTTCCAATCAAGTCTTTTGCCAAAAAAATCACGTCTTCGTTGAGAAAATAGTCTGATTTAACAATCATAAAAATCAGTATAAAAAAATTATTTTTGCAAAAATATATTTTTTCAGGCAACAAAAAGATGGAAAATACGTCAAGCGGGAGAGTGAAAACAACGGAGCATTTGGTGAACAACGATCAAGAGTTAGTAGAAGGTTGCATTGCGGGAAATCCGAAATATCAACGAATACTGTACGAAGAGTTCGCCGGGGATCTCTATTTCATCTGTAAACGCTACTCGCATAGCGATGCCGATGCCGAAGACCTGCTTCAGGATGCTTTCATCAAAATCTTTCTGAATTTGAAGGGATTCCGGTTTGAAAGTTCGCTGAGGCACTGGATGAAACGGCTGGCCACGAACACGATTATCACAAATTTCAGAACGAAGAAAAAAGAGGGAGTGAAGTTGGATTACGAGGAGTGTGAACAGGGTGTGTTGCCGGTGGTGGAGGTGCAAGATGTCGAGATTCCGATGGAGGTGTTGATGCGGATGGTGCGGGAGTTGCCGCCGGGTTACCGGATGATTTTCAACATGCGGGAGATTGATGGCTACGAGTTGAGCGAGATCGCAGAAGAACTGAACATGAATCCTGCCACGGTGAGATCGCAACTATTTAAGGCTAAAGCCGTCCTGAAAAAACAAATAGAAAATTGGCTGAAAAGTGAGAAAGTATAGTTATGAAAGAGATAGGAGAACTTTTTAAGGAAAAATTGACGGATCAGCAGGAACCTCCTCCCCTGCAAGTGTGGGAGAAAATTGCAGCCGATGATAATGTCTTGAAATACAATTCAAAACAGGGATTGCAACAGAGTCTGTTTTACATTCTGCCGGCAATGATCATCGTGGCTATTGCCGTGATTTCTATCGTGTTACTGAGTAATAGCAATCCGTTAAAACAAAACGATATGGCAAAAATAACGCCAGCCGTTGAAAACCCTGCCACACCGGAGACGGTGATTCCCGATAGTATTTCTAAGGCCGATGATCAGACCATCACTTCTCCAACGGAAAGTGTGCAATCTGTTGTAAACCAATATCAAACGGAAACACAAACTGGACATGCAAACCACTTGCGATCAAGCAATGCGAAACCCGTTGTTCCCGTGATAATTATGCCTTTCAAGGCCGAAGTTTCCCAGCCCGAGGCAGAAGTTAGCAAAGAAAATTCATACAAAGAGATTGTGATTCCGGCGGCGCCATCCAACGAGAAAACCACTGTGAAAAAAAAGCCGATAACCCCTACACCGAAGACAGAAGAGGTCAAGAGCCAGAATCTGGAAACTGACGATGTTGAAGAAAAGTCTTGGGAAATAGTGTCATCCGACCGGGAAGAAGTACCCGATTTGTCGATCCCGGACGCTTTCTCCCCCAATGCCGACGGGTTGAACGATGAGTTCGGAGTGGTGGCCAACCGCCCGATCACCGATTTCAACATGATGGTTTACGATCGCACGGGGCAACAGCTTTTCCAAACGCGCGACATCAACGCCGGCTGGAACGGGGAATACAAAGGGCAACTGTTGCCGACCAATTCATATCTGTATATCATTAGCTATAAGAATAGCGGAGGAGAGAATAAAATACAGAAAGGGATGCTCATTTTAGTGAGATAAATCGTATCTTTGCCCCGCTGCAAAAACTACAACCACAACGTTAAAGAACGAATAGCCGCTGACATGCTTGACCGAAGAATTGCGCCCCATCAACAAAGAATATTGCCCTTCCAGTTGAAGTCTCCCGAAAAGTTAGTCTTATCCAATGGCTTGCCTATCTTTATATTTGACAATGAACGGCTTGACTTGATCCATTTTGCTGTCCGTATTTGGGCAGGATCACTCTTCGAAAACCGGAAATTCTTAGCCAATCCAACATACAACTTGTTGATGGAGAGCGTTCCGGATATGACTTCGGGCGATGTGGAGGATAAACTTGATTTTTATGGTGCGGTGTTTCAATCGTCCGTCAATTTTGAATATGTCACATTGAACTTTATTATCCCGAAGTCAACGTTGAAAAACGTTCTTCCGTTCCTTTGTGCGATGATCTCTTCTCCTGTTTATAAAGAAGAGAATCTGTCATTATTTAAACAACGGAAAATTAAAGAGTTGGAGTTTAATTCGCAAAAAATCAATTGGGTGGCGGGGCAGATGCTCTACCATGCTTTTTTGCATCCACAAGTGGCTGCATCGCAAATGTTATCAAAAGAGCATATCGAAACTCTTTCGACCGATCTGTTGCAGCAATACCATCAGTCCACGTTTTGCGCGGAAAATATCAGCCTGTTTGTTTCAGGCAACATCAATCCGGAGATCATGGTGTTGGTGCAACATCTTTTTAGTCAAATATTATCCGGAAATCAAGCAGAATTGCCTGGAAATTTGCTAATTGACAACAATTGCGGGAGGACCATTTTCGAAAAGAGGGAAGACAGTTTGCAATCGTCGCTCATGTTGGGTCGTACCGCAATGGCTTACGAAAGCGAAGACCGGCGGTTGTTTTCGGTGGCATCCGCGATCCTCGGTGGTTATTTCGGTTCCCGGTTGATGCAGAATCTTCGGGAAAAAAATGGTTATACGTACGGTATACAAGCATACTCTTCCTATTTTGGAGATGCT
>JAITVP010000068.1 GCA_031285725.1 Bacteroidales bacterium | reverse complement strand
AAACGACGCTTTTCACCCAAAATCAAAAAAAATATTCAATTTAGCAAAAAAACAACCATTCTGAGAGGGGTATTGTATTGATTGACAGAAGAAAGAGGGATTTTAATGATTTAGCCCTGTTCAAACTATAATATTAGTAATGCGCCTTATGCGTGCATTTTACTTTTGTCTTCTTGAGCAATGCTTATTGGCATTGCCCAAATCGTTGGAATGGATCCCGCACTTGAGCGGAGTACGTGACAATTCTACGGATGCAGTTACCAAATTGCCTTATAAACGCTCAATACCTGCGGATCGAAATTTTGAATAAAGGCTGCGGATTTGCAATTTTCCGCTTCGCCCATATTGATGAAGATTTCGGCAGATTTCGCAAAGCGTTCATTACGGGAAGCATCGACCACAAGCAGTTGTCCCATGATGATATAGCCGGCCATCTCCACCATCCGGCGGGCGTGGAAATCATACTCTTCAGATGTGCTGCCAAATTCGGCCGCCTTGTTCACCACGGCTTCATATTGCGCAATCATGTTCTTCAATTTTGCAGTCAGGTGGCTGAATTGGGGAGCGGTTTCCAGGGCGGCGTACTCTTTCATTTTATTCAGGAAAATGCCACTGCCCACACCACGGATTGCCGCCACCACTTGCAATTGCGAAGTGCCTTCGTAAATGTTGGTGATACGGGCGTCGCGATACAAACGTTCCACCGGATAGTCTTTCATATATCCTGACCCACCGTGTACCTGTAATGAGTCATATGCCACTTGGTTTGCATATTCCGTGGCGAATAATTTCAACAATGGCGTATAAAGATCCGCGGTTTTCGAGGATGTTTTCATCTCCGTTTTCTCCTCTGATGTTAATGGACGTTCCTCCGAAAGGAGCATATAGGATTTATAAATATCCACGTTGCGGGTTGTTTCGTATAACAATGCCCTCGCTGCGTCGGTTTTTGCACGCATAACGGCTAACATCTCATAGACTTGCGGAAAGTTGACGATCGCTTTGCCGAACTGTTTGCGATTTTGGGCATACTGCAAGGCTTCGCGGCAAGCCGCTTCCGCAATGCCGACCGCCTGTGCCGACACACCCAATCGCGCGCCGTTCATCAACGATATCACATACTTTATGAGCCCAAGTTTACGGTCGCCCACCAATTGCGCCGGTGCGTTGTTGAACACCAATTCCGCCGTGGGAGAACCTTTGATGCCTAGTTTATTCTCAATGCGGCGAATTGTAATAGCCTTGTTTTTACGATCATACACGAAATAAGACAATCCGCGGGCATCCGCCGTGCCTTCCTCCGAACGAGCCAATACCAACTTAATGTCCGCATCGCCGTTGGTGATGAACCGTTTCACGCCGTTCAGCCGCCAACAATTAGCCGCTTCGTCCCATGTTGCTTTCAACTGTACCGATTGCAGGTCAGAACCGGCATCCGGCTCGGTCAAGTCCATTGAACAGGTCGCTCCTTGGTTGATTCTCGGCAAATATTCATCCTTGATCTCTTTGGAAGCAAACTCCAGCAACGTCTCTGCGCAATCCTGTAAGCCCCAGATGTTTCCGAAAGCGGCATCTGCACGGGAGATGATTTCCGCCGCCATCACGTAAGGCACATACGAGAAATTCAATCCGCCATATTCGCGCGGCAACGACATGCCATACAAGCCGGCATCCCGCAACGCTTCGTGCGCCTTTTGCGTGCCTTCCGCATACAGAATCTCGTTATTTTTCAGTTTCGGGCCGTTATGATCCACATCTTCTGCGTATGGAGCCAAAATCTCCGCCGAAATCTCGCCCACAATTTCCAACGTCTTGTCGTAGCTGTCCACCGTGTCTTCGAAATCTACCGGTGCGTAATCAAAACGATCCTTGTCTTTATAATCCATTTCCTTCAACTTGATGATTTTTTCCATCAAAGGATGGGATAATTGAAATCTTAATGCTTCGTTGTCGATATAATAATTTTCCATTGGTTTTTTATTTGTTCTTTATATTATTGGAACGCAGGATGACTTCAAGTCATACTACGCTTTTCACACCTTATAATTCCCGAAAGCCCTGATCATTTTTGGCACCACATCCTTCACATCTCCGATGATAGTGTAGTCGGCGATGGCATTGATGGGGGCATTGGGATCGGTGTTGATGGAGATGATTTTAGCGGATTCGTCCATGCCGGCACGGTGTTGCACGGCACCGGAGATACCGCAGGCAATATAGAGCTTCGGACGGACGGTCACACCGGTTTGTCCTACTTGACGTTCGTTTTCTGCAAAACCGGCATCCACGGCCGCCCGGGTGGCACCCACATCACCGCCGATTTTGTCAGCCAGTTCGAATAGCATTTCAAAATTCTCCTTGCTACCCATGCCGTAGCCGCCAGAGACAATAATGCCTGCCCCTTTGATGTTGATCTTCTGTTGCTCGATCTCCCGTTTAACTATTTTTAACACGAAATCATCCTCGGAAACATAATCATCTATCTTCAACTGGTTGATGGTTCCTTGATGATCATGACAATAAACCTCTTTCTTCATCACTCCCTCCCGTACGGTTGCCATTTGAGGACGAGTTTCAGGATTGACGATGGTGGCGATGATGTTACCTCCGAAAGCGGGGCGGATCTGGTAAAGCAGATCCTTGTACTCCTTACCGGTACGGTTCTCGGAATGCTCACCGATTTCCAGAGCCGTACAGTCGGCGGTCAGTCCGCAGCGCAGGCGGGACGCCACGCGGGGTGCAAGATCCCGACCCACGGAAGTTGCTCCGAACAGTGCGATCTCCGGTTTTTTCTCCTCAAACAACTTCACCACGATGGAAAAATGTGGCAACGTCGTGTACGGAAAAAATCCCTTACCAGTAGCCAGGTTGATCACGTCCACTCCATACGGATAGAGCTGAGATTCAATATTTTCGATTTTATCGGTGATCACCACGGCTTCGAGGTTCACCTTGAGGATGTCTGCTAACTTGCGACCTTTCGAGATCAACTCCAAGCTCACATCGGCAATCGTGCCCTCTTCTGTTATTTCACAATATACAAATATGTTGTTCATTTTTTTGGATTTTAAGTTTTAAGTTAGGAATTAGGGGTAAACTTCTAACCCCAAACTCCAAATGTCTAACCAACAATATGTCCATCTACCAACTCCTTTACCAATCCGGCGATCTCTTCTTCGGAGGCGGTAAGGACGATACTCTCTTTTTGGGCGAATATGACGTTGTCTATTTTTTTCACTTTTGTGGGTGAGCCGGAGAGGCCGAGTTGTTCCATGTTGGCATCCACATCGGAGGCGCTCCACTCTTCAATTTTGAGGTAAGGTTTTACGGATATGAGTGTTGTATAGTCTTGATCCGCATCCTGTTGTTCAGAAATGGTCATCGCTTTTTTGTATTTCATCACCCGTTTCGCATGTCGAGTGCGGCAGGCGGGTGCGGAGCTGTGCACAGTGATCAGGCAAGGAAAAGCAGATTCCACCCATTCGATGCCTCGTTCGAGACGGCGTTTGATGGTGATCGTTTTTTCGGAAACAGCCATCACTTCTTCGGCGTATGTAATCTGCGGGATATCCAGTTTCTCAGCGGTTTGTGGCCCCACTTGCGCTGTGTCGCCGTCAATCGCTTGGCGACCGGCAATCACCACGTCCATGTTGCCGATCTTTTTTACTGCCAAGGAGATAGCATAGGAGGTGGCTAACGTGTCGGAACCGGCGAACTTCTTGTCGGTGATGAGGATTCCATCATCAGCGCCGCGGTACATCGCTTCACGGATGATGTCTGCTGCGCGGGTTGGTCCCATGGTCACCACGGTGATGGTGGCACCGGGGATACGGTCTTTGATGGCTAATGCCATCTCAAGGGCGTTTAAATCTTCGGGATTAAAAATTGCCGGCAATGCGGCGCGATTCACGGTTCCATCAACTTTCATGGTATCCTTGCCCACATTGCGGGTGTCGGGCACCTGTTTGGCCAAAACAACTATTCTAAAACTCATAAGCTATTTAATTAGTTAGTTTAATTAATCATTCTCCAACGAGGCGGCAAAAGTAGTCAAAAAAAATCAGAGAAAGTATATAAAGGTGAAAAAATGTTAATGAATGTTAATACTGAGAAAGGAAAAAGGAGCAAGGAAGATTTCCGATAAAATTCATTTTAGCCTTGACGTTTCGTTCTTGGAACATACCTTTGTGTTTGGCTAAAGAAAAGTTTTATTGCCTTCAAATTTTTAGATCATAGTAATCTCTTCAAAACTCGGCAACCCTGCCTATATTTTAAAGTAATCAAATTTAACTATTTTAAAACCAGAATTATAGATCTTCTACCATGTGCCGAAAAATTCGAGCGTTGTACATGTCCGAATCCAGTTTTTGATAATATCGGATGCACGGGCTTGTCTTTCTTTGCCATTTGCCATATCCGTCAGCGAAATGTAATCGGCATTATTTTCCGTTGCAATGGAAATGCCAATGCTTAGTCCTCGTCAATAATTAGCTCTGTTTCAATTTTTTCTGCAACTAACCAATCACTATCAGGTCTCGTAATAAGTCTTGCATTGCTGTATGCCCAATCTAACGGCAATATTGTATGTCCCAAATAGTTACCCGACTGAGTTTTTTTGTAACTAAATCTAAATCAATTACATCATCATCTATTAGTGATAAAGGTAATAATAAGGACATTTTATTGTTTGAAGGGTAATACATAGGTATGGCTGTCTTAAAATTCCATTCAACCCTTTTAAGAGCCAGGCTCAAACTGTCAGAAAAACGATTCTTAATTGTCCTAAATCTTTTACTATCGTTTTCTATTGCAGCAGCTAAATCAAAATAGTACTGTTTCTTTTCAATCGTACTCATTGTAGATGTATCTCTAAATAAAAATCCGTCTGGCTTATTCTCTTCTAAAAAGTCTATTGGAAGTCTTGATACATTGTCTAATATTATATGATTCCAATTCAACTGTGGCTCAGGTACATTACTATCATAAATTAGCTCACTCGGATTACTAAAATAGTGTGCTCGTTCAGGCAAAGGGTTAAAATTACTTACTAATGTTTTACCAGCCCTTCCTACTCCTGAAATACAAAATTCAAGAAAAAACCATTCTTGTTTATCTTGGTTGCGATTCTTTTCAAACAATGCGTATATAGGCTCATAAAGATTATTTACCAAACCTGTATTAAATGCAGCATACCCATCAGTTATCTTTATCTTACTTTGCTCCTTTGATAGCCTGAAAAATGTGTATGTCAAATATTTGGAAAGAATAGGAAATGGAAATGCTGGATTTTGTCTACTATAAAACCACCGTTCTTTCAGTGCCATATCCTTCAAATCATTAATTTTCTGACGGAAATCGCCCATATAAGCCCATTGCATAAGATCATCTGGGATAGCTTTAACCTGTCGTTTGGGTTTTTCTATGATGTTTTGCGTACTTTTATTATCAGATTTTTTCCTTGCATACAATACGGGGACTTTATGAGTAGTTTCATCTCTACGCATTTCAATTTCGTCAAACTTCTCTATAAACTCTTTTAATTTTATAGCAATTGAATAAATTATATACTA
>JAITVP010000174.1 GCA_031285725.1 Bacteroidales bacterium | reverse complement strand
AATCGCTGAATATTGATCCTCACCAATTCTATATAGGCGGTAGCAGTGCCGGCGGTATTATCGCCTTGACGGCCGCATATATGGATGAAAACGAGAAGTACGATATTGACACGGATCGGAAAAATCCGATGGGAAAGTTGGACGATTCGGGGAATATTTTACAAGAACGGTTTAAAATCGCCGGTACTGCGGCTTTGTGGGGTGCCGTGACCGACCTTGAGATGCTCAATAACAACCCTGATATTCCCACGTTGCTTTTCCATGGCACCGCCGATGACATCGTGCCATACCAAGATGGGTTGCCATTCAAAACCGGGATGGGTGATTTCCTCCACAATCGCCTTTCCTCCAATTGGAAACTTTACGGCTCGGAAGCCATTTACAACCACATGAAAATGCGTAATATGCCAGCCAAATATGTGCCGTTTGAAGGGTGCGGTCACGAACCGCAAGTGAATCCCGATGGCTCGTACAACTCGATTATGGATGTTATAAAATTGGAATTACAAACGTTTCTTTTTACGAATATCACCAAGAATGATTCCCAATACCGCATCTCTGGCGATGTTTTTGTCCGGCGAACCGATCCGCTACCGCATTACGGGTTGGCGGAATGGAGCGGAGAGACGGTGGAATGGCATGCTGTTGGTGGTTTCATTCTTTCACAAGAGAGCCAATTCGCTCGGGTTGTTTGGTTCGACACGGCTCCCGAACGCAAACTCATCGCCCACATTTACGATAAAAAAGGAAGGGAGTTTAAAAGGGAGATTAAAGTAACGCTGTATTAAGGGGAAAGAGCGAACTGATTACTGTATTAGTCGAACCGATACCCAATATTCAGATAGAACTGGTTTCTCCGCATGACATTAGTTGATGAAGAGTCCGAATAGCGGTTCAACAGGCCGAAATCAAGCCCTGCTTTCACGACTAAGCGTTCGAAAAGCTCCACGCCAACGCCAAATCCCAATTGCGCATCTTCAAATCGCCACGACGGCATCGCTTCCGTTCCGCCGAAATACCAAGAAAAAAGATCGCTCCCTTGATCCTGATTCAACGTCGCCTCCCCGTTCATATCGGGATATAGCGACGAATTGGCACTTAGTTGCCATTTCGATGAAAAACAAGCCACAAGTCGAGGTCCCGCATAGGCAAACAACACGTAATCCGTGGAAAAATCATACTTATAATTCGCATTGAATGATAGCGTTACAAAATGCTCTTGCAACTTGCTGTCAAAATTCACATCCGAAATCGTCGTTTTCTCTCCAGATCTCACATAGGAATAATAGCCTCCTCCCTTGAGGGAAAATCCGGTAAAGAAATCATATTCATACATATAACCCACGTTAACGCCATGGCCTCGGATACTTCTACCCATCCCTTTTAAAACTTTGTTTCCGGAATTAACATAGCCCGCACTCACCTCGGACTGCGATTTCGCCACACTGCCAATCAACAGCAATATCACAACCACCCACAATTGAACGCATTTTTTCATAATCCTTGCTTTTTTAGTTAATACTATTCACGGAGGCAAAAATAAATGTTTCCAATTAAAAATGAAGAATTAAAAATGGGAGAAAATTGCCTCACTCCCATTTTTTCTTATCCTTATCTCTAAATCACCGTATACCCCACTGCCTCTCTCATCGAATCAAAGTAATGGAAATTCAACCCATCAATGAAATTTTCCTTGATATCGTCAATATCCTTTTTATTTTCGGATGAGAGGACGATGTCGTTGATGCCGGCGCGTTTGGCCGCTAAAATTTTCTCTTTTATGCCGCCTACGGGCAACAATTTGCCGCGCAGGGTGATCTCGCCGGTCATGGCGATGTTGGCCCGCACTTTCCGTTGGGTGAACGAAGAGACGAGCGAAGTCAGGATCGTAATTCCCGCCGATGGTCCATCCTTCGGGGTTGCCCCTTCCGGCACATGCACATGCACCTTCGTGGTCTCGAAAACATCGGGACTGATGCTGTAGTCTTTCGCATGCGACTTAATGTATTCGTAAGCGATAGTTGCAGACTCTTTCATCACATCGCCCAGGTTTCCGGTCAACGTCAGGGCACCTTTGCCTATGCTGGTCACTGATTCCACGAAGAGGATCTCACCGCCCACCGGTGTCCATGCCAAGCCCGTTGCCACGCCGGGCACGTCGTTGTCAATCGAGCGTTCCTTCTGGAAAATCGGGGAACCGAGGATCGTCTGCAAATCTTCCGGAGTAATCTTTTTCTCCATCACACCATTCTGTACAAACTTCGCCGCACGGTTTCGGATGATCCTCGCAATCGTCCGATCCAACGAGCGCACGCCAGACTCACGTGTATAATTGGAAATGATTTTCTCTATAATGTCATCTGAAAACACGAGGTCGTTTTTCTTCATCCCGTGTTCGACAAGTTGCTTGGGTACAAGATGTTTCTGGGCAATCTGTATCTTTTCTTCCAACAGATAACCGGAGATGTCGATAATTTCCATTCGGTCACGCAACGCCGGATGAATCGAGGAAAGATCGTTCGCCGTGGCGATAAAGAGCACCTTGGAAAGATCATACGGCAATTCCAAATAGTTATCGTGGAACGTAGAGTTCTGTTCCGGATCAAGCACTTCCAGCAACGCAGCGGAAGGATCGCCTTGCACATTCATTCCCAATACTTTATCGATCTCATCTAAGACAAACACCGGGTTAGAGGTTCCGGCTTTTTTCATATTCTGGATAATGCGTCCGGGCATAGCACCGATGTAGGTTTTCCGGTGACCGCGGATTTCAGATTCATCGCGCAAACCGCCCAGCGAAACACGGATATATTTCCGACCCAACGCCGCTGCAATGGATTTTCCTAAGGAAGTTTTACCTACTCCCGGAGGACCGGCTAAGCATAAAATCGGAGATTTCATGTCGCCTTTCAACTTCAAAATTGCCAAATGCTCAATGATGCGTTCTTTCACTTTGTCTAACCCGAAATGATCCTGATCCAGTACTTTACCGGCTTTAGCCAGGTCGAAATTATCTTTGCTATACTCATTCCACGGCAAATCGGCCATCAATTCCAAATAGTTGAGTTGCACTGAAAAATCAGGAGCCATGGGATTGGTGCGTTGCAATTTTTGCAATTCAATATTAAACGCTTCTTTAATCTCCTTGTTCCACTTCTTTTTCCTCGCTTTTTTCTCCAAACCGTCCACCGCCTTGTCGGACGGCGACCCACCCAGCTCTTGCTGAATGGTCTTCATTTGTTCGTTCAGGAAATACTCGCGCTGCTGCTTGTCCATCTCCTGTTTGCTTTTATGCTGGATCATGTTTTTCAACTCCATCAGCTGCATATCCTTGTTCAACAGGCGTAAAATCAATTTTGCCCTCAATTCAACATCACCCGTTTCCAAAACGGCTTGCTTGTCTTGCACGCTTGCGGAAAGATTTGAAGCAATATAATTCAACAAAAACACCGGGGTTTCCATATTTTTCAGCGCAAAGGTGGCTTCATTGGGAATGTTAGGCGACATCTTGATCATGGCAATCGCCGTATCGCGAATCGTGCCGATCAACGCATTGAAATTTTCCGTCTCCGTGACATTATTGTCAAAATCGTTATTCGGGAACTCCCGTACAACCGCCATAAAATAGGGTTCGCTTTGCGTCAATTTCTCAATGGAAAAGCGCTTTATTCCTTGCACGATGATTGTGATGCTGCCGTCCGGCATGGCAACATGCCGCACAATGCGAGCCAACGTGCCAACCGGATAGAGGTCGTCGATCGTGGGTTCTTCAATTTCGCCCTCGCGCTGGGTCGCCACCCCGATCGGATGGTTGCTGCGCACATAATCCTGCACCAACCGAATTGATTTGTTCCGTCCCACCGTAATCGGGATCACCATTCCGGGAAACAGTACCGTGTTACGTAACGGTAAAATCGGAATCGAATCGGGCATGGATTCGCCCTTGATCATGTCTTCGTCTTCCTTAGAAAATAGAGGTATGATATTGGCTTCGTTGTTCAAAAAGTCGTTGATGAGAAATTTATCTTCTATCATATTCATGTCGTCGTACATATTCATTATTTTTCGTTAAACAAGTTTAGGCGAAACGAGTTCAATGGGTTAATCGATTTTACTATTATTTATACTGGTGATGTGGCTGAAAACATAGGCCAAAATTTCTTGATCAATTTGGGATAATTCGACATCCCTACGTTGACAAGCTATGTTTTCCATTTCCAACACTTTCTCTAATTTGTTAATTTCATACTCTCCGTTCTTTTTTCCATACGAAAAAGAAGGAATAAAGCCCGGATGGAATCCCGTACCGAAAAGGTTACAGCAGATTCCAGTGACAGCACCACTGTTGAACATTGAGCTGATGCCGCATTTGGTATGGTCGCCGAGCACCACGCCGCAAAACTGCAACCCAGTGTCTCTGAAATCTTTCGATGGATAATGCCACTGTTTGACGGAGTGGTAATTGTTTTGCATATTCGAGAAATTGCTTCCGGCTCCGACATTGCACCACTCTCCCACCACGGCGTTTCCGATATATCCGTCGTGGGCTTTATTGCTATATCCTTGAAAAACAGTGTTATTCACTTCACCATCTACTTTGCAATACGGACCAATGGTACAAGCTTTCAACAATCGACACCCCGGTTTAACAATCGCATGGTCGCAAATTGCAATGCTTCCCCGAATCACAGCGCCTTCCATCACCTCCGCGCCTTTGCCAATGTAGATCACGCCTTGTGTGCTATTCAGAAATGCGCCTTCCACCACCGCACCCTCCTCAATGAAAATGTTCGATGTATCTCCGATCACCGTGTTGGATGCAGGTATCGGCTGGCTCTTCCGGTTTCCCACGAGCAGCTTAAAATCGTTAGTTATTTCAAGATTATTATGGGTGAAAATGTCGGACAATTTTGTTAAAACCAACGAAGATGAAGCGGATGAGGAGATTGATGTCGGCGTATATTTTAGTGTGTCTATTTTCGGAAGTCCTATGATAAATTTTTCTGTTTCCATTTTATCCAGCCGAAAAGCCAATGGCTGGTCGTTGAAAAACAACACTTCGTTTTTTTGCAACGACAGCACGGTTTCCACCATAGTGGGATCGGGAAGCATACCGCCGTCAATCAACAAATTGTCTTCGTCCAGGATCAATTCGTATTTTTTTTGCAAATAAAATGGTGTCACAAATGAAACTGGTAACGTGGTCGCCAAGTTCCATTTTTCGGCGATAGTCAGCACGCCCATACGGAGCGCCGCCATTGGCCGCAAATAGGTCAAGGGGAGGAAATCCTCTCTACGTGTACTGTCAAATAAGATGATCTTCATGGTTTTAAACAAAAAAGAGGCTTCTTTTCTTGAAAAAAGCCTCCCTATTTTTAGGATTAACTAAAAGATTAGTTTTCTTTTTTACTTTCAAAATGTTTCGCATATTTGTTGCGGAATTTATCCACACGACCCGCCGTATCAACCAACTTCATCTTTCCGGTGAAGAAAGGATGCGATGTGTTTGAAATTTCTAATTTAATCAAGGGATACTCTTTACCATCTTCCCAAACAATAGTATCTTTCGTGTTCACGGTTGACTTGGTCAAAAACGCCACTTCATTGGACATGTCTTTGAAAACTACTGTTCTATACTCTTTCGGATGAATGTCTTTTTTCATTTCTATAACTGCTTTAAATTTTCAGGCTGCAAAAATACATTTTTTTCTTTTACAATTGAGTTGCTGGCCAGGGCAAACGCATTAAAAATCTTCATTTCATATTCATACGATGAGATCATTTTGTACACATACAATTGGTGATATTTTAATTTTTTGTATGTGCTTTGTATTTATATTTTTTATACTTGCCACATTATCAAATATTTAAAAGAAACCTGAAATCTGAAATCTGAAACCTTATCCCATTTTTGCGACATGAAAGATCCGGGAATTGACAGGAAGAAGTCACACCCATTGGAAAACATCATTCTGATCTCCATAGCGGCGATCATTT
>JAITVP010000161.1 GCA_031285725.1 Bacteroidales bacterium | reverse complement strand
TCAAAGCCAGCTGGGGAGTAAATTCTCCACGTCCCGCACTGATGGTGATGGGAACAGTGAACGAAGCGGTACCGGTTACGGTATTGGCCTGGAATTTCTCCCCTATGCCCCGTATGGCGCCGCCGCCGGCAGGCAGGCTTATTTTTGCCTGCTTGCTATCGCCCGTACCCGCATCATTATCAGGAGCAGAACTGCGAGCATTGCTCCCTTGCGAAGAAAAGTTATTCCAGCTATTGCTTTGCTCTTTCCCTTTTTGTGAAAAAGAATTTTTGTTGCTACTATTTTCGTCATTGGTATTCATGGCGTTACAAAATTGCAATATTTTTGAAAAAGAGAGTTTAGTATATCTATTTATTAGCAATTAATTCATTGACAATGCTGTCCAATTTTTCCGCATGTTCTTTTATATAAGAAAGTCCTGCATTTTTAAGGTTTTTGATATTCTCATCCGAAACATCATCCATTTCGGGTTTAGCCTCGCACAGTCCCGGTTCAAGCCGCACGTAATTTTCTTTGCATCCTGCAACCTCAAACAATTGCCGTACCTGATAACTGACAACTTCTGCCGAAGAAGACATCAGGATATTCAGTACAGGCACTGCCCATTGTGCAATTCCCCATTTTTGAGCTTTTTTATGGTCGTATTTTTTTGCTTCTTTCCCTGTTCCCAGCGATACAATATAGAGGTCTTTCACCGAAGGATTGGCACATTTTTCAAATATGGATTTATTGGCTTCAACAAGCGCACACATGGTGGGATCGCCTGCATACATAGCTCCGTCAATTAAGTATGAAGTCGCTCCGCCTGCCGAGCGGATATCTGCCAACTTAAAATAAGTGGGCGCAGCAGAGGTCGACCGGGCAATATCCCGCATATAATAATCTCGATGACTGTACTGTTTTGCCTGTGGCGTGGTGAAAAATACCGCTTTGCGATTGGCAATATCATAAGCGGTAACCAAACAATGTTTCCGGGCTTGGGACAGAGTAATATCTCCCATTACCTCTTTGAGTATATTTTCCAATCCTTCAACCGAATACTTTGCCGAGAATAGATTGGAAAGCATTCGGAAAGGTTTTCCAACCTTCGGATCGAATATTTCCTTTCCCCGTTCAGCATAAATGCGTACGGCTTCGCCGGCAAAATATTTACTGTTGGCTCCTTGCGGAGAAGAAGGCGGAAGCAGGTAAAAACAGGTAAGTATTCCTCCGGTGCTCGTTCCTGCAATCATATCGAAATAATCGGCTAATGTCGCATTCGAATCGCCTGATTTTCTTTGCAGCTCCTGTTCCATATATTCCAAAATGATAGCGGGGATAATACCTCTAATGCCGCCTCCGTCTATGCTTAAAATGTTTATTTTTTTGCTCATGACTATTGGTTTTATTAATTGTACAAATTCTTTGTGTTCATATTATGAAAAGGAAAAGAAATCAAGTTTTTGTATTTTACTTGCCATGCGTATAATTACCCGTTGTGCACTGGATTTGGAAATGTACAACAACCTTGCTATATGGCTGATGCCGCAGCATTCATTGTTTAAGCGGTGTACCTCTTGGTATTTCTCCTGCGAAATACGAGTTTTATTATATCTCTTTTGTTGTGTTTTATTGCATGCTTTGCATTGGTATCCCTGCACATTTTTCATCTTCCCTGTCTTGATACAATCTCCCTGACAATAAATACATTTCATCGCTATTTTCCTGTTTAAAAAGCATAATATGGTACAGTACCCTTTGTGCCTTGTTCTTCTCGTAAAGTAAAAAGCACCCGATGGAACACAACCCTGATCAGGGTGATGAGCTTCATATCGTCTACTTTTAACCGCGGCAAATATAAGAATTATATCGGTCGGTTAATCCGATTTTAAGTGATATTTTTGCCGATCTGATTTTTTAATTATTTTTCGAATTATATGACACGTATTCAAGAATTTAAAGATGCGTTCAATTTAAAGGGCAAGAAGATTGATCCTAAAGAATTGGCGAAAGAGTACGCAATGATTTTGATCGGCACTTTTCTCATGGCGGTCGGGTTCGTGGTATTCGTTTCGCCGTTGAAATTAGCACCAGGCGGCGTCTACGGAATCGCCATAATTCTGCACCACCTTTTCGAATTGCCCATCGGTATTTCCGGAATCGCCTTGGATATTCCGCTCTTCATCATCGGTACGCTGTGGCTTGGGCCCAAATTCGGTGTAAAGACCATGGCGGGTATCATTTCGCTGTCGGGATTTATCTCGTTACTCGAATATCTATACGGCTATGAACCTTTAATAACCGATCCGTCGGCCGATTTCCTCATCGCACTGTTTGGCGGGATTTTCATCGGTCTGGGACTTGGCCTGGTCTTCAAAAGCCGCGCCACATCGGGTGGAACGGACATTATCGCCATGATCATATCCAAATATTTCAAACACATCCCTATCGGCACCATCCTGATCTGTGTTGACTCGGTGGTCGTGCTGATCGCCTTGATGGTTTTCAAAGATTGGAGTGTTCCATTATACTCTTTGTTAGTGATTTACGTCGTCGGCATTGTGGCCGACAAGGTTATAGCGGGCTTCTCCTCCGACAAGGTGGTGCTCATTGTTTCCGAAAAATACGACGAGATCCGCGACTGCATCATGCAAGACCTGAACCGCGGCGGCACCTTCCTGAAAGGTGAAGGCATGTACAACCACAGCGAAAAAAAGATAATCTATGTGACCGTTTCCCGCAAACAACTCCCCCAACTGATCTATTTTGTCCACGAAATCGACAAAAGAGCGTTTATCTCCGTGGTTGACGCCTCCTCCACGCTCGGAGAAGGGTTTGATTCGCTGGAAGAGAAGGCGCTTTCATGAAAACAGCCAACCATTAATCTTGGGGTCAGATTTTTAAAAGATTTAAAAGGAATGTATTTCGATCGGATTTCTCACCAAATGATGTCAGCAGGATTAGACGGATCAAAATTGTCATCCGTATACAATTCCGCAAAGGAACTATCCGTTTCCCGAAGTTTAAGAGAGAAAAGCCGCACATCGGAAGGAAGCTTTTTCTGTATTCGTTTTGCAAAATCCGCCAACAAGTTTTCCGTGGTGGGCTGAAATGGCACCAAGACGATCTTTTCGAAATGATGGAGCAACGTGTCTACTAATATTTTGTCACTTTGATCGTTCAGCAGCAAGGCGTGGTCATACGCTGAAATCACCTCCTCATTGACCAACCGCTTCAAATCACCGAAATCCATGATCATGCCGTATTTGGGAGATGCGGGGTCTTGTATCGGTTCCCCGATCAACGTCACGTCGAAGTGGTAGGAATGGCCGTGGATGTTTTGGCACAACCCGTCGTAACCTAGCAGGGCGTGCGCCATCTCGAAAGTAAATTGTTTCGTGATACGTATTTTTGTCATGACTATATTTTCACGATTTTATGAATTTCTTTCCCTTTTTCACTGCTAATTTGGATAAAATAGATGCCGGAATGAAATCCCGATAGATCTATCGACATTTCATTTTCCTGCGGCAAAGCAAGACTCATCAATTCCCGACCTTGCATATCCAATAAACTCATAATCAATATTTTTTCAGAGGATGAATGGATGATCAACCGATCTTTCACCGGATTTGGAACGATGGTGAATTGCTTCTCCGCATAACACGTTATTTTCAACGGATGGAAAGCGTTCACGGAATCCTCCCCAAAAATCTTCCCCACCAATTCGGGAAAATCGATGAACGGGTTGCGGTTTCCTTGGATATTATAAACCGCATTGTTCCGGTCTATCTCCTTCTTACTCACGGTGTCCGCCTCGTGCCAACTGATCAGCAGAGCCAACGCCCACGGTTTGAACTGCGAGCCTTCCAACATCGTCGCACCGTTCTCGTAATCTAACGATTTGTTCATATAGCGGGTACACATGTAAAGATACGTTCTCGCCAAATCTCCTTTGAACTCATCGATCGGTTCGAAAACAGTACCGGTATAGCCGGATAAGCTATTGCTACCCAACTTGGAGCCATTTTGCGATGTCCAGCTGGCCGTGGAGACTTCACCGTAGGGGAAATTCCCCCTTTTTCCATTCACCCAACCATCTGTGGGATAGAGATGGAAAAGATCTGTGTACATGGGCGAGGCATCATCGAACCAACTTTTCGGCATGGAGTGTTCTCGGTTGTAACAATCTCCCTCCGCCGTATAGTTGCCGCACTGGTTTGTGCCAAACTGATAGACGTAGGGCGACGTACCGTTGGGCACATCCGAGTAAATGTCCCACACCGTTCCATTGGGTTTTGCATCCGTGGTGTAGAAATGTGTCCACAGCGTACTGTAACTCTGTTCCCGGTGATTTCCTATAATCCGGAATAGAGACTCTTGCAAAGCACGACCACTTTTGCCATACGCCGCCGCATAGTAATTTTCCGGAGCCTGACCCAATAAAATAGTAGAAATCAAGCAGGTGATGACAAGGGATAGTGTGTTTTTTATTTTCATAACAAATTATGTATCAATTTTTTTATTTTTCAGGCCACCGCTTATCCGCCGCACGATTAACCATGAATTATTGATCTTGCTTTCTCCTCCCCTTTCACCGCCTTCACCACCCCAATGGTATCCCTTGCCTCCCGTACATCGTGCACCCGCAAGATATTCGCCCCGTTAAACAAGGCAACCGTGTTGAGGGCAATGGTGCCAGTCAACGCCTCGTCGGGAGTGATTTTCAATAAATTATAAATCATCGATTTTCTGGAAATTCCTACCAACAAAGGTAAGTTGAAAACGGAAAAAGCCTGCAGATTGTTCATCAGCAAGTAATTCTGTTCTAATGTTTTTCCAAAACCAAATCCCGGATCCAGCATAATATCATTAACCCCGACGGCTTTCAGTTTTGCCAATTGCTCGCCGAAAAAGTAGATTATATCCGAAATCAAAGAGTCATAGTGGATGCGCTGCTGCATCACATCTGGTTTGGCAGGGGTGTGCATCAGGCAGTAGGGCACTTTCAGTTTCCCTATCATCGGGATCATCTCCTCATCGAACGTGCCACCGGAAACATCGTTGATCATGGCGGATCCCTTGCCAACGGCCATCTCCGCCACGGAAGCCCGCCACGTGTCCACGGAGACCAAAATATCCGGAAATTGATCGTTGAGGAGGTCAAGGAGATGACTGATGCGGCACAACTCTTCCATTTCCGAAATCTCATCCGCACCCGGCCGGGTGGACATTGCCCCAATATCAATAATATCCGCACCTTCCATTACCTGCTGCTTGATCTTCTCAGCCAGTTTCTCCTCCGAAAAATAGCGCCCCCCGTCATAAAAAGAGTCCTCCGTGTAGTTCACGATACCCATCACCAACGGCTCGTCCAATGAAATCAGTTTTCCTTTAAGATTCAAATGCATGGTAGTCTATTTTAAGAGGGCAAAGGTAGGGAAAAGGATGGAAAGGGAAAAATAATGGTGGGACTATGGGTATAATGCCGCCTATTTTATTACCATGTAGAGACAAGGCATGCCTTGTCTCTACAATTTAGCGTGTTTCAAAACCTTCGCATCAATATAAAATACAATATCTTCCACGATATTGCTGCAATGGTCGCCGATACGTTCTAATTTCCTGATAAGCAAGATGAGTTTTAATCCGCAATATATGTGAGAGGTATTTTTTTGCAGATAATTCGCAATAATATCAAGGGAATTATGATACAAGGTATCTATCTCCTCGTCCTTCAACAAAATCTTTCCGGCCGTTTTTGTATTTTCCGATTCCAAGGCCACAAAACTATCCGACAGCATGGAAATCAGCACATCGAATATTCTTTCGATTTGCAGTTCTTCTATAATTTGCGGTTCAACGGTATTACAATCATCATCAACAACATGCCGGGCAATTCCTTCGCAAAAATCACCGATACGTTCCAGTGTGCTGCTGATTTTGATTAGCGAAAGAACCAATCGCAAGTCAATAGCCACCGGATTGTAAAGAGCTATATAATTTTCGCAGTCACAATCAATTTTCAGTTCGAAGGCGTCTACTCTTTTTTCACGACTGGCAATTTCCCGTGCGATTTCAATATCTTGATTTAAAAATGACTGTTTTGTCTTTTCCAGCTGAGAAATAACTAACTTCCACATCTGGCTTATTTCTTCTTTCAAAGATTGCAACTCTTTATCCGTGTGTTTCATGATTGGTTAATTTCCTGTTTGCATAATTATCGATAAATTCATTCGATACGGGACAGTATTTTGCACTTAACAATGGTGAGGAGATCACAAAATCCGCGGCAGATCTGGAACATGCGTAAATAATGTTGTACAGCGTGGCTATACGCAGTAATGCTTTTACGTCAACATCATGTGGCTGGGGTTCCATGGCATCCCAAAAGAAAATTAAAATATCCACATCCCCATCACAAATCAAAGCACCTAACTGCTGATCACCTCCCAAGGGGCCTGATTTTAATTTCGTCACATTCAACGTTTTCATTTTCCCATTTTCCTGCAACCGTTCCTGTAAAACCTTTTCAACTAAATTTCCCGTGGTTCCGGTGCAGATTAGTTTGTGCTGAATCAAGATTTCCCAATTCCATTCCACCCATTCAAGCAGGTTTTGTTTACAATTGTCGTGTGCGACAAGCGCTACTTTTTTTCTTTCTTCCATAATTTTAATGTTATCCAAATCTTCCTGTTATATAATTCTGTGTTTGTTCTTTGTCGGGATTTAGGAATATTTTTTTCGTGTCGTTGTATTCTATCAATTCTCCCAACATGAAAAATCCCGTTTTATCGCTCACACGTGCCGCTTGTTGCATGTTGTGGGTAACAATGACAATAGTATACTCCTGTTTGAGCGAATAGATCAGTTCTTCAATTTTTGAAGTCGAGATCGGGTCAAGGGCGGATGCCGGTTCGTCCATCAACAAGATGGAGGGATGAACAGCCAAGGCGCGGGCTATGCAAAGACGTTGTTGCTGTCCGCCGGAAAGTTCAAAGGCCGATTTTTTCAATTTATCTTTCACTTCGTCCCAAAGGGCAGCTGCTTTCAACGACTCTTCCACCCGTTCTATCATAAACGATTTATTACCCATATTGTTGACCCGCAATCCATACGCTACATTCTCGAAAATGGATTTCGGAAAAGGATTCGGCTTCTGAAACACCATCCCCACTTTCTTCCGAAGCTCATCCACCGGTATTGATTTTTTGTAAATATTATCCTTGTCAACAAAACATTCACCGGTCAGTTTGGTGTTATCTATCAAATCATTCATCCGGTTGAAGAGCCTCAGGAACGTGGATTTTCCACATCCCGAAGGACCGATCAGAGCCGTAACGGTATGGACATCCACTTTCATGCTGATATTTTTCAAAGCATGAAAATCACCGTAATAAAAATTAATCTCTTTTGTTTCTATCATGATTATTTAATTGAGAATTCTTGTTCCCTGTTTAGATTTTATGTAATAAACTATTCGTAATAATTTGTTATATATCATTTTGAAAATCAAGTTATTACGTTTTATATTGCAATCATTTTCAATTCTTTTAATTTGTTTTGCAAAATTATAAGTAGCATATTACATGTCAGGTAAGGAGTTGTTACAATATGGTTAAAAATGGGGAGCAAATAGTGAGTTACAAGAAAAATAAAAAAAACGCTTGGAAAACATGCGTTTTTTGGAAAGATTTGGAACTACACAGGAAATCTCTATAAAGGAAAAGCAGGGATTTTTCCCCGCTTTTCCCACCTTAAAACGATCCTTATCACCACATAAGAACCATGGCGCAAAGATACGTAAAATATAAAACGAAATTCACTCGATCAAATTATTTCACTTTCCTGGCAAAATATTTTCGCAAAAAAGCGGCCAATAAATTCACTATCAGTACGATGCTGATAAGGACTAATGCCGTTCCGTAAGCAATGGGGCGGGAAGCCTCAATATCGGTTCCGCTGGTTGCGATCACATACAAATGGTAAGGCAAAGCCATGACTTGGTCGAAAATGCCGGATGGTAGTTTGGGGAGGAAATAGGCAGCTACCGTAAAAAGTATCGGGGCCGTTTCTCCCGAAACCCTTCCGATGGATAGTATCAAACCGGTGATAATATTGGGAAATGCCATCGGCAAAACCACTTTTCTAATGGTTTGTAATTTGCTTGCTCCCAGTGCCATACTCCCTGTCCGGTAGGTATTGGGAATTGCCTTCAGGGCCTCTTCAGTGGTTCGGATAATCAATGGTAAAATTAACAGTCCCAAGGTTAAGGAACCTGCCAAAATAGAGTCGCCAAAACCAAAAGTGTTGACAAACAAAGCCATTCCGAATAGACCGAAAACAATGGAAGGAATGCCGCTCAGATTGTTGGTCATGATGCGTATGAACTTTACGATATATCCGTTTCCGGCATATTCGTTGGTGTAAATTCCCGACATCACGCCCAACGGAAAAGCAAAAATGATACTTCCGACAATCAGACAAAGTGTTCCGACAATGGCAGGGAATATCCCTCCCGAAGTCATGCCGTCTTCCGGTGCGGAGGTGAGAAATTCCCAATTGATCACGCCAATACCGTTATAAATGATAAATCCCAATATCCACAGTAAAATTCCCACTACCAAACAACCCAAGAGTCGGAAAACAATAAATGCTATTTTCTGCGATGTTTTTTTACTCATAATCAAACCCCTTTATTTTGTTGTTTTCTGTTAAATATTTCCGCCGAGATACTGATCATCATTGTGATAATGAAAAGAATACAACCCAGCATAAATAAAGATTGATAATGCGCGCCTCCGGTAGGAGCCTCTCCCAGTTCGGCGGCAATGGTCGCAGGAATAGTCCGTACGGGTTCAAATAGGGAATGTGGCATTACGGCGGCATTTCCCGTGACCATCAACACAGCCATGGTTTCGCCGATGGCCCGCCCTATTCCCAACACAACCGCAGTGCCGATACCGGACGAAGCGTAAGGAATAACCACTCTGTAAATGGTCTGCCAATGGGTGGCGCCAACTCCAAAACTCGCTTCCCGCATGGTTTTCGGCGTGTTACGCATAGCGTCTTCAGCAATGGTAATAATGGTCGGCAATGCCATAATTGCCAATATTAAACTGCCGGCAAAAGCAGTCTCGCCCACCGGCAAATCAAACACACGTTGAATAAGCGGGACAATCACCACCAATCCGAAAAAACCGTAAACCACAGACGGAATCCCCGCCAATAGTTCAATTGCCGGTTTCAATATTTTCCGCACCGGTTCGCTTGCCAGTTCGGACAGGTACACCGCTACCCCCAATCCAAGCGGCAGAGCGATCAATATGGCAAAGAAACTGACCCATAATGTTCCCAAAATCAAGGGAAGCACGCCGAACTGCGGAGCCGGCAATGATGTGGGCATCCACTCTTTGCCGCCGAAAAAATCGGCAAACGTGATATTTTCTGTCGGTAAAATCTTTATATCCGGTTGATTGGACGGCGCATATTGTTCGGGAATAAAAGCAATCATATTCGAATCGGCAGCCACAACCTCGCCTAATTTCTCAGTAAGCAGTGAATAATCTTCCCCCAACTCTTCATCGGAATAGAGAGAGAAAATTTCTTCAAAACGGAAAGGAACGATTAATTTCCCCACTTCCCATTCCGTGATTTCTCCATCATATATTTGCTTAATCTGATACGGGGTCAGTTGTTTGATAGGGTTAGAAGCATGAACACAAAGCACATACCCTTTTTCCACAACAGGACTTTTGAATAATCCGATTCCTTCTTTAAACAGAAAGATAATGATTAACAAAATAACAAAGCTTGTTATACCTCCGCTCAGGGCAAGTATTGCTTTTACGATGCGCTCAAAAAACTTTCTAATCCCAGCTTTCAATTCATTTTCCATTCTCAATGCTCAACTCATCCTCACTTAATCGTAATGTAGCCCGTTTCAGCAACTATTTTCTGTCCTTGTGCGGATAAAACATAATCCAAAAACGACTTGACTTTTTTCTCGGAAGAGACTAAATAATAGTAGTACAACGGACGAACGATAGGATAAGACTGATTTTTCGCATTCTCCACCGTAGGTTGCACATACTTGTTTCCTTTGTCATAAGAAACTTGAATGGCTTTTACATCCTTATTGAGATATGCCAATCCCACATAACCAATTGCGCCTTTGGTTTGACTGACAGATTGAATGATCGCACCTGTTGCAGGCATACTCATGATGCCGTTCACATAGTTTTTGTTTTTCAACACGCTCTCTTTGAAAAATTCATACGTGCCTGACGATGTTTCACGAGAGTAGGGAATGATTTTCATATCATCGCCGCCAACCTCTTTCCAATTGGTTATTTTACCGGTAAAAATCCCTTCCAATTGTTCACGGGTGAGCTTTGTCACTTTATTGGATGGATGAACAATAATAGCCAGAGCATCGTATGCCGCAATGACTTCTTTGACCGATTTTCCGCTCTCTTGCAGTTTTTGTTTTTCATCGAATTTGATTTTGCGGGAAAGTTGTGCAATGTCGGTTGTTCCTTCCAACAGAGCGGAAATTCCTACTCCGCTTCCTCCGCCAGTAACAGTGACGGTTTGAGACGGATTGGCCTTCATAAAACTTTCGGCTTCTTTTTGGGATAAAGGCAACATGGTGTCGGAGCCTTTGATTTTCTGAGCTGTTGCGTTGAACATGATGCTCAATAGAACTACGGTTGTTAAAATTACTTTTTTCATTTTTACTTGTATTTTTCGAGTTTGATTATTTTTTCATTATTTACCGTGCAAAAGTAGATTTGCGATATTACATGCTGTTAACCGTATTGTTACGGTTCGGTTAAGAATTAAAACCTGTATTGTCCTCTCAACGTAAGCACGTTATCTTTTTTACCGACCATATAGCCCGCAAGACTTTCGGACTTTTCGTTGGTAATGATTTCATAAAATGCCTGAATTCTGATGTCGTTGGTTGCACGCCACAGCAATCCGAATCCAAAAGTATTGTAGGCAACATCTCCCGACGAACTGTTCTGCAAGCCGATTGTATTTTTTGAAATCTTGGTATTTGGATCATACATATCATATTTTAACACGGCAGAAAGAGGAAGCGACCCGAAATCCTGAACAAGAATGACATACCAGCCGGAAAAATTCCGGATATAAGTGTCAATTGCCGGTAAGGTAGAGACATTCGGACTTTTACTGTTGGATTTAGCTCCCGGCTGCTGCCCGAACAAATACTCCGCTCGCAATTGGGTTATTCCTAAAATACTTGACACATTGAGCTGAAAATCAAATCCGATATACTCGCGTTTGGCAAATTTGTTCAAACTGCTTAACGTATCTTGAAGTACGAATGAATTTTCTTCCATTTTATACACTTTGTTACTTCCCTGGTAAACGCTTCCGTAATAATAGGATACTCCTCCTCCGATTTTTATATTACTTCCAATGTCTTTGTTAACAGAAAGATGTCCAATGAAATCCTTGCGGTTGTCGGTCTCCATTTTGATGCCGTTTCCGGCAAACAATCCGACTTCTAATTTTAGGATATTCCATGGCGAAGTTTTACCGGCTTGTAATTGCAGCATAATACCTAAATCCCGTTCTTCAGGAAAAAGCGTTTGGAAAATCATGGATCGTTCGGGGGATTCACGGCGAGAAGATGAATAACTGATCTCGTTGCCGAACGGACGGTCAAAGACACCGGCTTTAATCATACTTGCAGAGTTAAACCATGGATCTTTTATTCCGAAATAAGCATCTTTTATTCCAACACCTTTTTCAGTCATATCCAATTGAAATACTCCCAGAGCAATATTTCCTTCATAGGTAAACTTTATTCGTCCCCTGCGAATACCAATACGATGGAAGGCTTCATCGGGATTTTCGTTGCCGCTACCCACTTTCAACGAAGCGTCTTTTTCTCCAAATTGATATTGTCCTTGGATATATCCCGACACCTTGAAATTTTGAAGTTTCCTTACTGTATTTTCCAAGTCCTGTGTTTTCTTTTCCAGAATGTCAATACGATGGATATCGGATTCCTGCGATTGTGCAAAAGTTGTTGCAGACAAGCATAGTCCGCAAAAAAAAACAATTATTTTCCTCCTTAATTTAAAATGTTTCACCATACTTTACTTTTCAAATTTGCATTCATTTTAGAAGCGGCAAAAGTAGAGTCGCCATGTTACAGTATGGTAACGGATGAATTACAAAGGGGATAAATTTCGAGCACAAAAAAGAAGAAAACAGGCTGGTCAAATGCCATGTTTGCACACCAAAAAAAAATTCATATTTATAATGCACTTTGTTTTCTCTTTGACAAATACTTGTTTTTATCAAAAATATTGACTTTCTTTGCAACGATTTTCACAGGGCTTTAACGGACTTCGGCTCTTTGAGAAATAGTAATGAGGATAACATGGATGATTAGAAGCCCCCTGTATTTTTACAACCTATAAAATTAAACAAGGAGGTGCCGATAGCCTAAAGTGGAGGCAATAAAAAACAATAGCAATGAAAAAGAAATTAATGTCTTTAAGTTCAAGTCTTTTCAGCAAAGAAGATTTAGGGAAAATCAATGGTGGTCTTAAAAACTACAATTCTGACGCCTCAGGCGATGATGAGTGTAGTAGTTCTTTAACCACTCAAGATACTCCAGATTGTATGGATGTATTTACTGGTTTAAATCCGACAGACACTGTGCAAACCACTACTGATTTTGATGATGTTTGTAGTAGACTTCCCGTGGGTAGTTCCTATAAGCTATAAGTATTTGAACTCATTTATAAGAGAGGGGAGGGATTTTTTTTTCACTAAATGATTATTTATACCACTCCTCTTTTATATAAAATGCCGAAATATGAAAAGGATAGTTATATGTTATTTTTTAATATTGTCCCCCCTCACATTTAATGTTGTATATTCCCAAATGGCTCTGCATTCACAATACAACACACTCTTTTTAAATGGAAAAATAGCAATGAAAAATGGAGATTACATCCAAGCAATAACTTATTTTGATTCAGCGAGTTTTTTATTTCCTCATTTTCATAAACCATATTTTGAAGCCGTGATCTGTGCTACTCAACTTGGCGATTATGAGAAAGCCTATAATATAGCTGTGAAAATGATATTAACAGGCTCTTCTTTTTCCATATCGCAAGAAGTATTAGGGGGTTTTTGTGAAACAGATTATTACAAACTATTGAAATCAAAAGAAGATTCGTTATATAAATTAAGCATGCAAGAACGAGATACAGCTTTTGCGAACGCAATTTTTGAATTATATCGAATGAATCAATCAAAAGGCATTCAAAAAGATACAATAACATTTTATAAATTTATCGATATATGTGAGCAAAAAAAAGTTTTCCCGTCTTATTTGAATGTTGGAACTGATGCTTACCGAAAAGCATTTTGGTTGTTAAAAAATAGTTATTGGCATAGTGGGTATCCTAAATCCAAGGAATGGTTGAAATTACTACCATTAATAACAAATGAATTTATGTCGGGAGGCATAGAGGCTTATGTGCTTCCTGAATTTGAAGATGCTTATCGCAGCAATAATAATATTCCCTTAAAATATGGCATTTTTTCTATGGATTATCAAAATGACACATTTCTTCCTATAGAAAATTTGAATAAAAATAGAAAAGAAGTGGGGCTTGCTCCATTTGAATTAGATGCAAAATGCTTGGATATTAACTTAAATTCTTTGCAATATAATAATGGTGATTATTAATTTTTTATCCAATACTAAAAAACATGATCCTTATCGTATCATCGCATGATGATTTTTCTACAAATGAAATAATTGATTGGCTGTTGTACTATAAACATCCATTTTTACGTATAAGCCAAGATGATTTGATAGAAATTGAGAATATTGAAATACAAAATAATGACGTGGAATTTTTTTTTCAAGTAAAAGGCAAAAGATTCAGCAATAAGAATTTCCCATCCGTATGGTATCGTAGAAGTTGGCTCTCATTTGCTGAATTTAATATCCAATGTCCGAAAATTAAATCAGTGTTTAACCAATCAATACACAATCAATTGCTTTCTGAAAAAAATGTCATCTATAATTTTGTCAACAATAATTTGTTTAGAGATTCAATCAATACACCTTTTGATTGTAATATAAATAAATTACTTGTCTTACAGATAGCAAAAAAAATAGGATTAGTAATTCCATATACGAAAATTATAACGAGAAAAAAAGATTTATTAGCACTAACGAAAAAATATAATAAGCTCATAACTAAAACTCAGACAGGAGGGGTTTTTGTTGGATCTTCAAGAGAAAAATTAAATACATTGACTTTGGAAGTCTCCGAGGAAATGATAGCAGAAATGCCGGATCGTTTTTTCCCAACATTGTTTCAAGAACAAATAGAGAAAAAAATTGAGTTACGTGTGTTTTTTTTAGAAAATCAATTTTTTGCGTCTGCTATTTTCTCTCAATACGACAAACAAACTTCGGTTGATTTTAGAAATTATAACTTTAAACATCCAAATAGGACTCCTCCTTATATGTTACCTCACGATATACAGGAAAAATTAAAGCAATTAATGAGTGCATTGCATTTAAACTCAGGATCTATTGACTTAATATTATCGTCAGGAGGTGAATATGTTTTTTTAGAGGTAAATCCTATAGGACAATTTAAACAAGTATCGAAACCTTGCAATTATCATCTTGAACGTTTAATTGCTAAAAGACTTATTGATAAAGATAAAGAATGATGAAACAAGGTAAAAAACTCACACATATATTGACTTACCCTTTGTATATAAGATATGGAGATATAGTGAAAAATAAATTACAAAAAAGCGCAGCAAATGCTTCTGTAAATCATCAAATTGAAATCGGTTATCAAATGCGTAGTATTTATAAAGACATTTTATTTGTGCAAATTGAAGATGATGGAAATGCATTATAAGATTCATGAAGAAGTACGCTTCGTCAAAGGCTTCATGCGAGCTATTGCTTATGATTTAAATAGATGTGACTATGATTTTTTACCTAATTCATTAGTTGATATTCTACATAAGTATAATGGCAATTCGTTGCTATATCTTGAAAAGGCATTAATAGCCATTGCCAATAAAACGATTGCGAAAGAATATATTGATTTTCTAATAAAAAAAGAATACATATTTATAATTGAAAGAGAATATATCAATCAATTTTCGTGTTTGAATTTGGAATTTAATTTACCCTCACATATTTTTACTGCAATTATTGACATTGAGGACACTTCAATGGTTGCCAACTATAAAATTATTGAACAATTAAACGATTTGGGTTGTAAACATTTGCTATTTCGCTTTTCAAATCAATTTGATATTGAAAGAATAAATGTTTTTTTGTCTAAATATAAGACCTTGGGGTTTCATTCCATTGGCATATGGATGTATTCGTTGCCATTATTAAACACAAAAAATATAAAAGCATTTTGCATGCAAAATGTCAAAATAAATAAAATAAGTATTTTTAATCATAAAATAAATAAACAAAATAATTTTAAAACAGTAGAAATACAATTTTATAAAGCTAATTGGACTGATGCAACCATTTGTTTAGCAAATCGTAATAACTTTCATATCAATATTACATTATTTCTTGAATCTTTAACGTATAACCCATATTTTAACAAAAAAATATACATTGACAAGAAAGGATTTATTAGTAACGCACCATATTGCATGATTTTTGGGAACATAAAAACAACAAATATTGCTAGTATTCTCAATGAGGATTTTAAATTTCTTTGGGCTGCTTCTAAGGATAAAACATTTATCTGTAAGGATTGTGAATATAGATATATGTGTGTTGATAATAGGATTCCTAAAAAAAGTAATAATGGAATGTTTTTTTTTGAAAATGGTTGTAATTATAATCCATATATAGCTAGATGGAAAGATCAAGAGGGATATGTTCCAGTTGAAGAATGTGGAACATACGATAGAGAAGCAGGTTTTGTGCCAGGAAAAACAAAAATAGCGGAACTAAACAAGCGAATTTGGTGTGAAGGAGATAACTGAAATTCACTTTGTTTTTTTAATGCGTTTGACCGGCCTTTTCTCCTTCGCATCTTCACCCTTTTGCGCTCACCCCTTCTATCCCGCGTATTTTCCGCAATTCCGTCAAAATTTGGTCGGCATCTTTTTTTCGAACTTTGAAATCAAGGATGGAGTGTCCCTCATAGCCCTGGGAGAGTATTTTCACGGAGTCGCTTTTCAGGATTTGCATGACGCTGTTCATGACGGTGTAATCGAAAAGAATACGGTAGTTCTCTTCCACGAATTTTTCCACGATCTCGTTGGCGGAAATGGCTTCAGCTGCGGCTGTCTTATAAGCGTTGATCAACCCGGGCACGCCTAATTTGGTGCCCCCAAAGTAACGAACCACAATCACCAACACATCCGTGAGTCCATTCGAGAGCAGTTGCCCGTGAATGGGCCGACCGGCCGTGCCTGAAGGTTCACCGTCATCGTTGATCCGGTAAGCGTCTTGATTTACCCCCAATATGTAAGCATAGCAGTGATGCCGGGCATCGTAGTATTCCTTCTTGCACGCCGCAACGATTTCCTTGATCTCGCCCTCCGTTTTCACCGGATAGGCAAACGCCCAGAATTTGCTGCCCTTTTCGGTGTAAATTCCCGTGGATATTTTGGTAATCGTCTTATAGGTATCGTCGAACATACGCAACGCTGTGATTCATGATCATCCGTTCTTCATCGAGGGCGTGGTGAAATTCCGGAGCTAATGTTCCTTTCCCCCAAACCTGATCCCCCGTGAGGATCCTCGCCTCGTCCCAAAGATCGTGTTGGATAAAATAATCCAACGTTCGTCTTCCTCCTTCTATAATGATGGATTGTATTTTTTTGTCATATAACACTTTACACGCCTCTTCCCCAGATTCAGGAAGCTGTTCAAAAGGAATCCCGCACACATTCTTTCTGTTCCGCATGATCACAAATGCTTGAGGATTCTTTCCTGGAAAAAAGCGCGTATTGAGCTGGGGATGGTCATGTTGCCACGTATTAAACCCCACGGCAATAGCATCCTCCTCACTACGCCACTTGTGTGATAATGTCCGTAATTCTTGATTGGTAATCCAATACGGCGGAGCGAAACCATGCTCATCGCGTTCCACATCCATAAAACCATCGGCGGTTTGCGCCCATTTAAGGATAATATAGGGTCGTTTTTTTTGATAATAGGTAAAAAAACGGCGGTTCAGTTTGCGACATTCCTTGTCCAAAACCTGTGTCACAACCTCAATGCCGGCCTGACATAGCTTGGCGATCCCTTGCCCGTTTACTTTCTCGTTCGGGTCTATGCTGCCGATCACTATGCGGCGCACGTTATGAGCAATGACCGTGTCGGCGCAAGGCGGCGTTTTCCCGTAATGGGAACAAGGTTCCAGATTTACATACAGCGTGGCGGAAGAAAGTAGCTGCTTGTCTTCTACAGAATTGAAAGCATTGACTTCGGCGTGCGGCTCGCCATATTTCCGATGCCATCCTTCGCCGATGATCTTCCCATCAGCTACGAGCACGGCACCCACCATTGGATTCGGTTGCACTTGTCCCAAACCCAAGGATGCCAATTCCAAACATCGAGCCATGTAGGATTCATCCACCGTCATGCCGCTATTTTTTCAAGAAATAGGACAATGGTTGCACTTGCCGGTCGAAATGATAATATTGCATTTTATACAACCTCGACTCATCGCTATTTATCACGCCATAGAAGCGGTCGCGCGCCAACGCCAGAGTAGGATCGGGAATAGCCATCTCGACCTCTTCCTTATAATTTAAAAAATGATATAACTTCATTTCCGTAGATTTACCATCTACATCGGTTAGGATGATGATTTTGAATAGATGGTGGCGCAACACCGAATCCTGCTGGGCAGGTTGCAGAGAGCTTTCCACGGATTCGAAATTCTTATTGCGATATTCGGAGAGCATATCAATGAGTTTCAACGTGTCGTAACTCATAATTTTCTCATTCCGAGCATTGAACAGATCGAATGAACGAGGGCCGGATTTCACGATCCGGTACGATTCCGCAGGGTTTTCCAAATCTTGTGAGGTCAATTCTTGAATGCGCGTGATCTTGGTATCAAACACGCTATGACTAACCCAATCCAACGGGAATTGAGAATATTGCGGTGTCACAAACCCTCTAAATCCCGGAACATGAACAACATACGGAATATCCAATCCTTCCAACACAGCAAAATTGGACATATTATCTTCGGTGGCCGGCCCCATGTAGTAGGTCTTCACCAGTCGTTCTTTTTCTCCAAATTTGACACCGAATAGTTTAAATTTCGGTGCGATTTCGTACACTTCCACTTTAATGCCTCCCACAGCCAAGGCAGAGTTAATCGTAGTTTGGGCTGTTTTCACCACGGGTTCCCGGATGGTCAGGTTCATCATCACCGAAAGCAGCGACTCCATTTTCTGCACCATGGCTGTCATCGAATCGTTCACAAGCCAACCACCGGCGCTGCGTGAGAGCAGCACACTGTTTCCCGCCATGTCCGCAATGAAGATCTTTGTCACCAACGAGGAATCCTTGATGGCGAAAATATTAGAGGGCGGTTCCTGCCCCCCCCTTCTGAGAATGCCGTTTTCAAACAAAATGATCACCACGGAAACAATGACAAGAACAACGGCAATGATGAGGTAAAGTCGATTTTTATTTTTCATAGATACGGTTTTAATTTTAGGGTCGCAAAGATAAAGAAAGTGGACGAGTTAGCAAGTATACAGGATAACTTCATTTGTATACTTGTCCACTTTTTTAGTATTTTTGTGCGCTGAAAAATAACAAAAACAGGAATGTAGAATTTAGATTTTACTCCATAGAGGAAAGGAGGTTACGATGGTTGACACCATTAATTTCGGAACACTGAAATGGTTCCACATTACCAATCCCACCGTTGAGGATTTAGATTTTTTGAGAGATAACTTCCATTTCCACACGCTGGATATCGACGACTGCTCGAGTTTCGTCCAGCGGCCCAAAATAGATACATACGACGATTATTTCTTTCTGGTACTCCACTTTCCGTATATCGATAAACGCACTAATTTGGTGAAGACGGAAGAGACAAAGATTTTCTGGGGACAAGATTTCATCATCACAGTGGCCAACGCCTACTCCGTAGTGCAAGATCTTTTCTCATTGGTAAAACTTGACCCCGAAGAAGCTGAAGAAGACGACATTAGCGGAACTAGTGATGCCATCCTTTATAAAGCATTGTATCGGATGATGAAGGAAACCTACCTCATCGTGGAACGCATTGGATCGGAGATCGACACGATCAGCCGTGGTCTTTTCGAGGTCAAATCGGAAAAAATCATCGAACAGATTTCGGTTATCCGGAAAAATATTATCCAACTGAACACCATGTTCAAACCGCAACTCCGGCTGTTCCACAAATTCGAATCCGGAGAAGTGCGCGGTTTCGCCGAAGATATGGAAGATTACTGGGGAAATATCCTTGACTTTTACCAAAAAATGTGGGATATGATTGACGACTATGGCGAATTGGTGGCAGGGTTATCCAGCACATTCGATTCGTTGCAGGCTAACAAGACCAACGAGATCATGCGGGTGCTCACCATCATCTCCACCATCGTTTTGCCGTTGACCTTCATCACGGGGCTTTACGGAATGAATGTCAAATTACCGATGGAGAGTTGGGCGTCCGCATTCTTGATTATCAATGGAATCTGTTTGTTGATTATCATTATATTGCTTGTTTCGTTTCGGAAGAAGCGATGGATGTAATACAAATCGTTTTGAGCCTTTGCGGTTAAAAAGTTTCTGTTTTCAAGATAAAATATGATGAAGCATTATACTGTCAAATTAAAAATTGTCAAATTGGAGAGCGGGAGTTACCACATAACGATTCCGGCGAAAATCGAAGATACACCCGTCAATCTCGTGGTGGACACCGGGGCTTCGCACACCTGTTTCGATCTGAATTTCATCAAGGATCTCAACCACAAGATTGAAAGCGATGATTCCGGAAAAAATGAACTCAACATTGGGTTGGGCGAAGTGGGATTTGAGAGTAAAGTGACGTACCTGCCTGATTTCCAGATCGGGAAATTGACGGTAAAAGATTACATGGTGGCTTTGCTGGATTTGACCCATGTGAACATGACTTACAAACATCTTAAAAAACCAATGATACATGGAATGCTGGGATGCGATTTCCTGATCCGCTTTATGGCGATGATTGACTACATGAAAGGAGAAATGACCCTATGGTGCAAGAATTGATCTTAGGTGTTGACCCGGGCACCACCGTGATGGGATTTGCCCTCCTGGAAGCCGCAGGAAGCCGCACCTCAGTATTGGCTATCGACACGGTACGCATGGTCAAATTACCTGATCAGAATACTAAGCTAAAAAAGATTTTCGAATCCACCGTTGAGATTATCAAACAGCACAAACCTTCCATTTTGGCCATCGAGGCACCGTTTTACGGCAAAAATCCGCAATCCATGTTGAAACTGGGACGGGCGCAGGGTGTGGTAATCGCCGCTTGTTTGCACCTCGGCTTAGAGGTTTTCGAATACTCGCCGCGTAAAATCAAACAATCAATCACCGGCAAGGGAAGTTCCTCGAAAGAACAAGTGGCGGCCATGCTATACCGGATGTGCAATTTCTCCGCCGACGAACTGACGTTGGACGCCACCGACGCTCTGGCCGCAGCTTACTGCCACTACCTCCAAAACCGCATCACCCCCAAAGACCAAAACGCCTCCGGCTGGGCCAGTTTCATTGCGAAGAATCAAGATCGGGTGGTGAAATAATAAAATATAAGAATTTAAGAAGTCAGGTTTTTCACATTCCTGCATTTCATTCTTAAAAGCAGCGCTCTTTTATCCTCGTAATCACTTCCTTTGTATAAAGTGGAAAATCGGATTTCATCATCCAGTCGTAGTAACTGGGTTCGGTGCGGAAGACGGATTCGACAGTTTTGCCTTTGTGTTTGCCGAAGTTGAGCACCTCCAGGTCACGGTCGTTGAGGACGACATGACCCACCATATCCACATTACGGCTTTCGGAGGAGAAAGCACTCAGTTTCGTCATGTCGTTTTGGATCGGGCAACTTTTCAGCCCGGTTATACGATCTTCATATTCAGCGTTTTCGTATCGTTCCAACTGCGCTTTCAATACCTCGTAAGTCGCACGGGCATCATTTTCGGCTTGGTGAGCATCGGCTAACTCTTTGCCGCAATAGAGTTTATAGGCCGCTTTCAGGTTTCGGGGTTCCATTTTATGGTAGATGCTTTGCACATCAACCAACTTCCGGTTCCGCAGCTCGAAACGCCGACCTGCACGCAAGAACTCTTCCACCAACAACGGTAAATCGAACCGATTGGAGTTGTAACCCGCTAAATCACTGTCAGCCATAAACTCCGCAATCTCATCCACTACCTCTCTGAATCGAGGCTTGTCCGTCACGTCCATATCATAAATACCGTGTATTTCTGAGCATTCGATGGGAATCGGGATACCGGGATTGATAATCATGGTTTTGCTAATTTCAGTGCCGTCGGGCATCACCTTCAGCATCGCAATCTCCACGATCTTATCTTTTCCCACATTTAATCCAGTGGTTTCCAAGTCAAAAAATACAATGGGGCGTTGTAGATTCAATTGCATAATTTCTTCATTTTAAGGAGCGCAAAAATACGGAAAAAAGAGACGGAAAAAGAGGCGGAATTTTGTTAAAAACAGACGAAGATCGGAAAATGGCTATCTATTTTGCCACGTCAATAGACTACGAACACGTGCCTACATGACTTGCCATTTTTTTGTACCTTTGCAAATAAAAAAGTAATGCCAAATTTGAAAGAAAAGAAGACGAAAAAAATCGATAACCCAGCAACGGAAAAGACGGAAAAGATAGAAGAGTTAATTATCCAAGCATTACTCGAAAAAAACGGACAAGACATCACATTGATCAATCTCAAACCAATGAATCATGTATTGTTTGACTATTTCATCATCTGCACGGGAACTTCCAAACCACATATCGAAACGTTGACCGAATTTGTAATAGAAACCACTAAAAAAAATGCGAAAATCAGACCCACACACGTTGAAGGGCTAAACAATGGCGAATGGATTTTGTTAGATTATTTTAACATCATCGTCCACATTTTCCAACCCCACGTTCGGGAATTTTATGACATTGAGAAATTATGGAATGATGCCGATATGCAGCAATTCTGACATAATCTACTAATTTCTAACTATTTTCATGAAAAATAATAATACAAAAAACAAAAATAAACCCTTGCAGAATCCCACCCCGAAAAAAATCAAATTCAATATTTGGTGGGGATATCTGATCATCACCATTGCGCTATTTCTCTTCTATTTCTACTCCAGCGATGTAACCATCACCGAAACCGACAATCTTAAATTTAAAGAGATGGTCAGCAACAAAGAAATTCTGCTATTGAATTATGTGATGCGGGATCATCGGATCAATATTTTTTTGAGAGAGGAAGCATTGAACTCCAATCCCACTTATGAAAAGGTCAAAGAAAACACGAAAGGACCGCAATTCTTCTTAAAAATATCGGATTACAAAGTGTTTAACGACAATTTACGCGAGACCAAGGAGGAAACGATCAATGCCCGTTTGGCCAAAGATAGCACGATTTCCCGAGCAACGGTGAGCGAAGAGTACGATTTCCCCATCAAAGAAGACACCTCGCAAAGTTGGGGTTTGCAACTATTTTGGTTGCTTCCGCTTTTATTAATCACGATCTTCTTCATTTACTCCACTCGTGCGATGCGGGGCGGCGGCGGTGGCGGCGGGATTTTCAATATCGGAAAGTCACGGGCACAATTGTTTGACGAAAAATCCAGTCAAAATGTATCATTTAAGGATGTGGCCGGATTAGAAGGGGCAAAGTATGAAGTGGAAGAGATTGTGGATTTTTTGAAAAATCCGACCAAATATACCGAATTAGGTGGAAAAATTCCCAAGGGAGCGTTGTTGGTTGGCCCTCCGGGAACGGGTAAAACCTTGTTAGCCAAAGCAGTGGCCGGCGAGGCAAAAGTTCCGTTCTTCTCGTTGTCGGGTTCCGATTTTGTAGAGATGTTTGTAGGCGTGGGTGCTTCCCGCGTTCGGGATCTTTTCAAGACTGCCAAAGAGAAAGCACCGTGCATCATCTTTATTGATGAGATTGATGCCATTGGACGGGCACGTGGGAAAAATATCATGAGCGGTGCCAATGACGAACGGGAGAATACATTGAACCAGTTGCTTACGGAAATGGACGGATTCTCGTCCAACACCGGCGTGATTATTCTCGCCGCAACCAACAGAGCCGATATTTTGGATCGCGCCCTCTTACGGGCGGGTCGTTTTGACCGACAAATCCACATTGAATTGCCAAACCTCAACGAGCGTAAAGGGATTTTCGAAGTCCACATCGGCAACTTGAAATTGGGTAAAGATGTTGATTTAGATTTTTTTGCGAAACAGACACCGGGATTTTCCGGAGCGGATATTGCCAATGTTTGTAACGAGGCGGCTCTTATCGCAGCACGTCACTCTAAGAAACAGATTGACAAAGAAGATTTTCTGGCCGCCATAGACCGGATTGTGGGTGGTTTGGAAAAACGAGGCAGCATCATCTCCCCGCAAGAAAAAAAGGTAATCGCTTACCACGAATCGGGTCATGCAACGGTTAGTTGGTTGCTGGAACATGCCTCCCCCTTGGTAAAAGTCACCATTGTACCGCGCGGAAGATCGCTGGGTGCGGCTTGGTATCTACCCGAAGAACGCAATATCACCACGTTCGAGCAACTGTATGACGAAATGACGGCGACCTTGGGCGGACGGGCGGCGGAGGAGGTCATTTTCGGCCAAATATCTACCGGAGCATTGAGTGATCTGGAGCGAGTGACCAAACAGGCTTACTCCATGGTCGTTTATTACGGGCTAAACAAAAAAATCGGAAATATCAGTTATTACGACTCCAGCGGGCAACAAGAGTACGCTTTCACAAAACCCTATAGCGAAAAAACAGCGCAAGAAATTGACAACGAGATACACGAACTGATCGAAAAGGCTTATGAGCGGGCTAAATCTCTCCTTGCCGACCATAAAGGCCAACTAACCGATCTGGCGGAACTGCTTTTAGAAAAAGAGGTGATTTTTTCGGATGATTTGGAATGTATTTTCGGGAAAAGGGAGTTTGATCAACCCAAAGGGACGTAATACAACATGAATATGGCAACGAAATCTCAAGTATTTGATTCACAGAATACCTCTCCTAAAGAGATGATTCGGAAGAATATCCGACATGCTTTGAGTTATAAAAGTGACCGGAAATATCCTAATATGGATCTATCTAAGGAGTTATTTGATGAGATTGAAGCCCCTGCTGATCTTTTTGTGCACAATTTCCGAGCGTTAGGTGGTAAATTTGTCCCTTGCACACCGGAGAAGTTTTGCGAAACGTTGACCTCGATCGTCAAAAGTTTGAACTACAACACGATCTTTTGCGCC
>JAITVP010000148.1 GCA_031285725.1 Bacteroidales bacterium | reverse complement strand
CTCTGACATCTTCATCCATCATCAACACATTCTATTACTATCTGGGACAGTTAATCGCTTGGAAAGGCAAGGCTTTCACATTATTCGCCACCGGATTGACTATGATCGTTTTTTCGTTTCTCACCAATCTATTCCGCTACCTCAGCCTCTTTTGTATGGCACCAATCCGCTCGGGTGTGCTGCGGAATTTTCGGAAAGACATCTACGCCAAGATTATCTCTCTGCCCATCTCGTTCTTTTCCAAATACAAAAAAGGCGATTTGTTGAACCGCATGGGCACTGATGTGCAAGAGGTAGAATGGTCGTTCATCTCCTCCATCCAAACCTTTTGCCGGGATCCATTCATGCTGGCTTTCTCGTTAATTGCGCTGTTTGCAGTCAATGTGAAACTCACTATCATTTCGCTATTGGTGCTGCCACTCAGCGGATTACTCATCGCCACCGTCGGGAAGAGCATCAAGCGCAATGCGGCGAAAGCGCAAGAAGTATTAGGAAAAATGAGCGCAAAGTTTGACGAAACAATCAATGGGTTGCGCATTATCAAGGGATACAACGTCATTGACCAAGCGGAGGAAAATTTCAAGCAAGACAACGAATATTACACTAGGGCATCTACCAAAATACATCGTATCAACGAATTGGGATCACCGTTGATTGAGTTTCTCAGTATTTTGTCATTAGCGGTTATCCTCGCTATCGGTTCTTCGTTTGTATTTTCCGATCCGATGTTCAAAGGGGAGATTTTCGCTGCATACATCTTGATTTTCGCCCGGATGTTAGCTCCTGCTAAACAGTTGGTTACGGCATACTACACGATCCAGAAAGGGAAGGCTGCCGCCGACCGCATCGCCATGATCATGGATACCGACAATGCGATCAAAAACGCCTCTGCGGCGCAACCGAAAGCCACGTTCGACCAGTCGATCGTTTTCAACAACGTGACGTTCAGCTACCAGGAAGATCCCTATTGTGAACAGAGTGGCAATCCGATCTACGTGCTACGAAACATCAACATGGTGATCAAAAAAGGAGAAAAAGTAGCCTTAGTCGGGCCATCCGGTAGCGGGAAATCCACATTGGTGGATCTGTTGCCCCGATTTTACGACATCCGGCATGGTGAAATTTTGATTGATAACATCAACAATAAAAAGATAATACTGAAAGACCTGAGAGATTTGATTGGCATGGTGAGCCAAGACACAATCTTGTTTAACGACACTATTTTCAATAACATCGCTTTCGGAGAACAAAATACAGACAAGGTGAAGGTGGTTACAGCGGCGCAAATGGCGCAAGCCCACCAGTTTATCAGCGATATGCCGGACGGTTATGACACCGTGATTGGCGACCGCGGCCTGAAACTCTCCGGCGGGCAACGCCAACGGATCAGCATCGCCCGCACGTTCCTCAAAAACCCTCAAATCCTGATCTTGGACGAAGCGACCTCCGCCCTCGACAATGAGTCAGAATACGCAGTGCAACAAGCATTGGACACGTTGCTGCAAGGCAAAACCGCCGTCATCATCGCCCATCGTCTTTCCACAATCCGCAATGCCGACCGCATCCTCTTCATGAAACATGGTCAAATCATCGAATCCGGCACACACTTGGAACTGATGACGCTAAATGGGGAATATCGACGATTTTTTGAGATGCAGCAGGTATGAAACTAAAAATTAAGGGGGGCCTTCTCAATCGCCACATCCACCGTAATCTCATCCGTAATCTCAAACGACTGTCCGTTTTCTATCTTGTCAGTGATGTTCAGATTGTCGCACAACGTTTCCGTTTTGATGTAGTCTTCGAATGTTCGAAAAGCCTCGTCCAGCTCCGGATGGCTCTCGATCGTGATCTTGATGTGATCAACTACGTCTAATTGGGATTCTTTGCGGTAATTTTGGATGCGGTTCACCAGCTCGCGGGCGAAACCTTCCTTACGCAGTTCATCGGTGATGGTGATATCCAACGCCACCGTCAGCGTGCCTTGGTTAGCCACCACCCAGCCTGGGATGTCTTCGGCAAAGATCTCCACATCGCTGCTCAGCAATTCCACCCGTTCACCATCAATATGAAGATCGATTTGACCAGCCCGCTCAATCGTGGCGATCTCTTGTTGGGTAAATTCTGCCATCCGGGCAGCGATCGATTTCATGATTTTGCCATAACGGGGTCCTAACACTTTGAAATCCGGCTTGATACGTTTCACCAACATCACATTGTCCTCTTCGATGAAATCAAGTTCCTTCACGTTTACTTCATGGATAATCAAATGTTTCACCAAGTCAATTTGGGTTTTGAACTCGCTGTTTTGCACCGGAATCATGATCCGGTTTAGCGGTTGACGAACCCGAATATTGCTCTTCTTCCGCAACGAAAGCACCATTGAGGAGATCTGTTGCGCCATCTGCATACGGTATTCCAATTTATTGTCAATCAATTGCTCGTTCACTTTCGGGAAATCGGAAAGATGGATAGAGTTCACCTTTTCCAATCCGCTCACTCGGTTGAGATCAAGGAAGAGTTTGTCCATGAAGAAGGGTGCGATGGGTGATGCCAATTTAGCCACCGTCACCATGCAGGTGTAAAGGGTTTGGTAAGCGGAAACTTTGTCCTCAGTGTATTCGCCTTTCCAGAAGCGACGACGACAAAGGCGCACGTACCAGTTACTTAAATACTCATCCACAAATTGTTGGATGTCGCGACCCGCTTTCGTCGGTTCGTAATCCGCATAATTGGCATCGCAATTTTTCACCAACGTGTTCATTTCCGACAAAATCCAACGATCAATTTCCGGTCTCTTTTCGATCGGAATATCTGCCTCTTTATAGCTAAATCCATCGATATTCGCATATAAAGCGAAGAAATTGTAGGTATTGTACAACGTGCTGAAGAACTTCCGTTGCACTTCGCCAATGCCTTCCGAATCAAACTTGAGGTTGTCCCACGGCTGTGTGTTGGTCAACATATACCAACGGGTGGCATCGGATCCGTATTTAGCTATCGTCTCAAACGGATCCACGGCATTGTTCAACCGTTTGGACATTTTGTTGCCGTTCTTGTCCAACACCAATCCGTTGGAAACCACATTCTTGAATGCCCCGGAATCGAAAAGCATGGTGGCGATCGCATGGAGGGTGAAGAACCAGCCGCGGGTTTGATCAACGCCTTCCGCAATGAAATCGGCGGGGAAGTTGTTTTTGAAAATATGCTGATTTTCAAATGGGTAATGCCATTGGCAATAGGGCATCGCACCCGAATCGAACCACACATCAATCAAATCACTCTCGCGGATCATTTTTTGTCCGGTGGGCGACACCAACACGATCTCATCCACATAAGGACGATGAAGATCGACTTTGTCATAATTCTCCGTAGAAAAATCACCAACTACAAAACCTTCATAAGGATTCTTTATCATGAAACCCACTCGGATCGATTTCTCAATTTCGCCCATCAGCTGCTCAATTGAGCCGATACAAAGCTGTTCCTTTTTATCCTCGGTTGTCCAGATTGGGAGCGGGATACCCCAAAAACGGGAACGCGACAAGTTCCAATCCACGAGGTTTTCCAGCCAGTTGCCAAAACGGCCGGTACCGGTCGCCTGCGGTTTCCAATTGATCGTGCCGTTCAAGCCGAGCATCCGGTTTTGATATGACGTGGTTTTGATAAACCAGGAATCTAATGGATAGTACAATACGGGTTTATCAGTACGCCAACAATGCGGATAATTATGCGTGTATTTTTCCACTTTAAATGCGAGGTTGTTCTTCTTCAACCATATCGAAAGGAAAATATCCAACGCCTCTTTTTCATCGCAATTTTTTCCGTAGCAAGGTTTCACAAACTGCCCCGCCACTTCACCATACAACTCGATATTTACGTTGTTTTTCACAAAATCATCATCCAAATCTTCTATTTTATAGAACTTTCCGGTTTTATCGACCATCGGTTGGTGGTTGCCGGTTTTGTCAATCAACATCAACGGCGGCACGCCTGCTTCGGTAGCCACTCGTTTGTCATCAGCACCGAACGTAGGAGCAATGTGCACGATTCCCGTGCCCTCCGCCGTGGTGACATAATCGCCCGCAATCACCCGAAATGCGCCTTCACCCGGATTCACGTAGGAAAACAATTGTTCATACTCCATCCCTATCAGTTTCTCGCCTTTCGTCTCCGACAACACTTGGAACGGAATATTTTTATCGCCCGGCTTGTGATCCTCAAAACTCAATTCGCTATTTTTATCCGGAAAGAAGCTGCCTAACAGATTCTTAGCCAAAATCACCAAGATTGGTGTTCCCGAATAGGGATTGAACGTTTTCACCAACACATAATCAATGTTCGGACCAACGGCCAACGCAGTATTGGACGGTAATGTCCAAGGCGTGGTTGTCCAAGCCAGCAAGTAGAGATTCTCGGGATTTTCCCCATCGCCGAACCCCCACGGGCAGCCGATTTTCTGTTCTGCTTTCACCTTGAACTGCGCCACCACGGTGGTATCTTTCACATCTTTGTAGCATCCCGGCAGGTTCAGCTCGTGTGAACTCAACCCAGTGCCCGCCGCCGGCGAATAGGGCTGGATGGTATATCCTTTGTATAGTAATCCTTTTTTGTAAAATTCCGCCAAAAGATACCATGCCGACTCCATATACTTGGTGTCGAAAGTGATATACGGACTATCCAAATCAACCCAATAACCCATTTGCCGGGTCAGTTCGTCCCATTGATCCTTATATTTCATCACCTCCTTGCGGCACGCTTTGTTGTAGCCCTCCACAGAGATGGTTTTCCCGATGTCCTCTTTGGTAATACCCAGTGTTTTTTCTACGCTCAACTCCACGGGAAGACCGTGCGTGTCCCAACCGGCTTTTCGTCCAACATACTTACCTTTAAGGGTTTGGTAGCGACATACGAGATCCTTAATCGCCCGAGCCATCACGTGGTGGATGCCCGGCATTCCGTTAGCCGACGGCGGCCCTTCGTAGAAAACGAAAGCCTCTTTCCCTTCCCGGGATTTCAAACTCTGGGCAAAGATGTCGTTCTTTTCCCAATACTCTCTCATCTCCTCATTGATTCCAGGAAGATTAAGTCGCTTGTATTCAGCATATTTACTCATTATTTTCCATTTTTGAAATAAGCAGGCAAAGGTACGAAAAAGTTGAGAAATTGCGGAAAGAAGGAAAATATTTCCATCATTTTCAAATATCTTCATTGTTAAATTATGGCTATCTTTGCATACCCATTGAACATCTAAAAACAATGTATAAAAAAGGACAAACCAAAAAGAAAAAAGGCAAGCAAAACACTCAATATTCCAAGTGGATCAAGCCATTTTGGATCGTTTATTCCGTTTTGGTTGCTGGTATTGTGTTGATATTCTGGCTGATTTCTCATGGACATATGGGTTTCATGCCATCGTTCGCCGATTTGGAAAACCCGAACACGAACCTGGCAACAGAGGTCTATTCGTATGACGGCGAGTTGCTGGGGAAATACTACATCGAGAACCGATCAATGGTGGCTTACCATGATTTGCCTAAGAATCTCACGGACGCATTGATCGCCACGGAGGATGTGCGGTTTTATGACCATGCCGGCGTGGATGTGCGGGCGTTGTTCCGGGTGGCGTTCGGGGTACTCACCAACAACCACAAGGGCGGTGGTAGCACGATCACACAGCAACTGGCGAAAAACCTTTTTCCGCGCAGCAGCGATATGTCTAAGGCGGAGATGATCATGACCAAACTGAAAGAGTGGGTGGTGGCAGCCAAATTGGAACGGGAATATTCAAAAAACGAGATCATGACCATGTATTTGAATACCGTTGATTTCGGAAATAATTCTTCGGGCATTAAATCCGCTTCCAATACTTATTTCAGCAAAGAACCTAAGGATCTGTGCGCTGAGGAATCGGCACTGTTAGTGGGGATGTTGAAAGCGCCCACAAAATACAGTCCCCGCCGGAATCCCACCGCATCACTGGAACGGCGCAACACGGTGATTGAGCAGATGGAAAAGTACAAATACTTGAGTCCGGACATGGCGGATTCGGTGCAAGCCATCCCAATCGACATGTCACATTTCCGGGTGCAAAGCCACACGCAAGGAATCGCCACCTATTTTAGAGAGTATATCCGGCAATATTTGGTGGAGTGGTGCAAAAACAATCCGAAAGCGGACGGTTCACAGTATGACATTTATAAAGATGGGTTGAAAATCTACACCACCATTGACGCGCAGATGCAACGGCATGCCGAAGCTGCGGTGCATGAACACGTTTGCCGATATCTGCAACCCATGTTTTTCGATCATTGGAAAGGTCGCGACAACGCACCGTTTTTCAGAATATCAAAAGAGGAGACCGACCGCATCTTGAATTCCGCCATGAAACGCACCGAACTTTACCTGGCCATGAAAGCGGAGGGCGCAACGGAAGAGGAGATCAAAAAGGCATTTAACACAAAAATGGAGATGAAAGTTTTCACTTGGGACAGAGGGGAAATCGACACGGTGATGACGCCGATGGATCATATCCGTTACATGAAATCATTCCTTCATTGCGGCATGATGGCGATGGAACCACACACCGGCTATGTGAAGGCATATGTGGGTGGCACCAACTACAATCACTTCCAATTCGACCATGTGAAACTGTCGAAACGACAGGTCGGCTCAACATTCAAGCCGTACGTGTACACGGTGGCAATGCAGAACGGCGAGTACAATCCTTGTAAATTGGTGCCAAACGTTCCTGTGACATTCCACCTGCCCGAGGGTGGAACATGGACACCCAAGAACTCCGGCGACTACAAAAACGGACAGATGCTCCCGCTGAAAGAGGCATTAGCGCACTCATTGAACTACGTTTCCGCTTACCTGATGAAACAATTCGGAGCCGAATCGGTAATCCACTTGGTTCGCAATATGGGGATGACTTCCGATATTCCCTCTGTTCCATCCATCTGTCTGGGTGCTTGCGAGTTAACGTTGTACGAACAAGTCGGGGCTATCAACTGTTTTCCTAACCAAGGCGTATATGTTGAACCCTCTTTCATCACCACTATTTGTGACAAGGAAGGCAATGTCATCCACACATTTATCCCAAAAACCAACGAGGCGATCGACCAAATCACGGCATTCAAGACAGTTCGATTGATGCAAGGCGTGGTGGATTACGGAACCGGGGGACGACTGCGGTCACAGTATAAATTGGGCTTCCCATTAGCCGGTAAAACCGGTACTACAGACAACCAATCAGACGGGTGGTTTGTGGGCTATTCCCCGTCGCTGACGTGCGGCGTTTGGGTAGGTTGTGAAGACCGCGCCGCTCACTTCCGCAGCATCAGCCTGGGACAGGGCGCCCGCACGGCGATGCCCGTGTTCGCCCTTTTCATGCAAAAAGTATACAATGATCCCAAATTACCTTACAAGGGCGTTGCTGCCGACAAAGGAGAAGGTTACGATTTCCAAATCCCCGCAGCTTTCACCGGTGATGCCAATGGCTGTAATGAAAAGGTGAAGGAGAAGATAGTACCAGACTTTGATTAAACCCAATATCCTAACGTCCCAACGTCTTAACAAATTTTGCCAACGGCGCCATTCTCGCCCTATTCAACGAAAGCGTGTCACCAAGGATGGCGTAGTTGTCGGTTGTTTCCAAAGCTCTGAAAAGCTGGGTTTCCACTTCCATGTCCAAGCAGGCCATCTTGGTGGCTACCGGAGCGGTGATTTCAAGACGGTTACCGTTACGGACGATGTAAGAAGCGGTCAGCGAATTGCATCCGCCGCTGCCGACCAGACGATTGTCCTCTACTTTGAACATCAGGTACGCTTCCGTGCGCATCCCTTCAGGTACAGGATTGCCATTCACCTCAATCAATTTCCAATGGTGTTCCACAAGATTATCGATGTTGGTTAGCGTGTATAGATCCTGTTGATCTGTGGGAATTTCCATCCCTTCCATGTCCAATTGGAGGAGGCGGTTCTCACCCACCAGATATTGCAAGGGGGTTTCGGCAATGTCCGACAGGGTGATCTTCCGACCGTCAGCATCCCAAGAAAACGTTCCGCTTGCCGTGAAACTGCTCACATCCCGATCCAGATATCGCCATGTTTTGGTGTACGTGTTATCCCGGTTCAACACGATCGTTGTCTGAATGCCTTCGCAATCGGCACACGGCAGCACATTGCTGTAAATGCCACTCCAATCTAACGAGTTCTCGCTGTTATCCGACTTCACCTCGCTGTTCTTCAAAGAAGATTTGCACGCCCCAAAAGTCAACACAGCCAACACCGCAATCAATGGCAAATTTAAATTTTTCATACTATTTGTTTTTTAATGATCATAGCACTGAAACAAAAAAGGAGAGAAATAGTTCTTTATAGTTAATAGTTATTAATTATCTTAAAAGTCCAAGCTTCATGGTTCGGGATCTCGTTGTATTTCACACCGGAAACATCAATGATTAGTTTGCCGTTCTCGTGTTTCCAAGGGAGGTCGCCGTCTCTTCCTAATAAGGAAATTTTGGTGCCGGAAGGGGGAGCATCAATCGGCAGCTCCAAGCGGTCATCAGGCCATTCAAAACAGATGGCATAAATATTTCCATGATTTTGCGTGTAGGCGATATATTGGCGCATGGAGCGATACTCGGCATTCAAACCGTGCTGTATGGCTGCGTTCGTGGTGTAGAAGTTCCGCCCCGGCACCACTTCTTTGGGGATATTTTTGTGTTCCCAACTCAACGAGATAGAGGCTGCATGCGTTTCTTCTCGGAAATCAATTCGGATCGCATGCAACTCGCCCTTTTTCAGCTTCACCGCACCTTTTTTATCTTGTTGTTCTAACTCCCGCATCGCTTCCGAATCGGTGCTTTCTACAGTGCCTTCCCATAAATCCAACACCAACTCGCCATCGATGAAGAGGTACATGCCTTCATCGGCGGTGGCGGTGAAAGTGTATTCACCATCAAAATCGGGTTGGATGAAACCGTTCCACGTGGCGGTAAAGTAGTCTTCCATGATGGGATAACCCGGCGAATTACGCACCCAGTTGAAGTTGATTGTCGTGTCAATCCGGGTGAGAGTTACTTCGTGCTCCTCGCCGTGTTTTATCCAAGCGGTTGAACCGTATACCGCCTCTTCGTTGATACGAATCCACTCTCCCAGCGCCTCAATCCGTTCTTGTTGTATCAATGGGATTTGTCCATCGGCAGCGGGTCCAACGTTGATAATCAAACCACCTCCACAAGCGATTGCCCGTGCAAAAAGCTCAATCAGCTCGCGAGAGGTCATATAGGTGGAAAGTTTTTCATAGCGATTGAGTCCAAAAGATCTGCCCAATCCGCGCACTTCCGCCCATGGTCGATCAATCTTCAACCCACCCGAACTGTATTCGGGCGTTTTGAACCCCACATCCGCACCGTATCCCCAACGATCATTCACGATCGCCATCGGCCCTACGGTATTGTAATACCAATCAATCAACTCCCGAGCGTGCCACTGCTCTGCGGTGTTGAACCACTCACCATCCGTGAAAAGCACTTCGGGTTTGTATGCCGTGATCACCTCCTTGAATTGCGGGATCATATAGTTATTCACATAATTCGCAATGGAGTCATGCGGATCTTTATACCAATAGTGTAATGGATTATTCCATTCTGCCAAAGAGTAGTAAATTCCAAATTTTATATCTTGTTTTTCCACGGCGGTTTTCAATTCACCCACAATATTGCGGTGCGGTCCGATCTCCACACTGTTCCAATTCGGCGCATATCGGCTAGGCCACAGGCAATAGCCATCGTGATGTTTGGATGTCAGAAGAATATATTTTGCCCCTGATTTTTGAAAAATATTCGCCCACTCATCCGGATCGAAAAGTTCGGCTTTGAAGAGTGGAGCGAAGTCGCGATAAGTGAAATCCTCACCCCAAACCTGTTTCATAAATTGTGTCCGTCTCGGATCGCCAACATCGATACCGCGCAGGAACCACTCAGCATAAGACTCCGGTCCGCCATAAGCGGGAACCGAATAAATACCCCAATGGATAAAAATTCCCAACTTCGCATCAATGAACCATTGCGGGTAAGGTCGGGCATTCAATTCATCCCACGAAGGTGCCTCTTGTGAGTGCAAGGAATGTATTGATAATAAAGAAAATAATACTATAATGAAGAAAATGGAAAAACTTTTTTTCATATCATTTTTTTGTTAAAAAGTCAACATAGCCAACGCCGCAATTAATGCCAAATTTAAATTTTTCATAATGGTTGTTTTAATGATTAAAACATCGTTTAATAGCACACAGATTCAACAGGTTTACCTGACATTTCATCTGAATATGCAGATGAAACAAAAAAAAGGAAAAAAAGTTTAGGGACTGAGCGTGTGGATTCTGTTTAAGTTAATAAAGATTTTTTTCTTTATTAACTGCATGTAAACTATCTGAAAAAGAATTAGTTAAAAATGATTTTTGCACTTTTTTTTAATTGAAATTTGTTGTACCTTTGCACCGCTTGAAAGGGGAAAAGTAAATTTGGAAAAGCTGTCCTTTTCAAGTAACGATTGATTAGATTACGAAAAACACCTGCCAAATGTTGTTATTATACCAAAACAGAGCGTTATGGAAAGTAAAAAAATTTTAATTGTCGATGATGACATTGATGTGATCGCCATCATCGAAACCATCTTGTCCAAAGAGGGATACAACGTCATTTCCGCCATGAACAAGGTGGAAGGGATGCAGAAAATCAGGGATGAGGAGCCTGATTTAGCCATCTTAGACGTGATGATGACCACGCATTACGAGGGATTTGAGCTTGCAAAAGAGCTTACCGACGATCCCGAATTGCGCAAAATCCCCGTATTGATGCAGACCTCCATAGACATCCTCACGACCACCAAGCCGGATGTGCAATCTATGGCACGCGAGTTCCGCAAGAACCCTGGTTTCAAAGAGTTGCACGTGATCTTGGTGAAAGACATCAACACTGGAAAGTCCGGTGTTGACTATCTGAACGAAGAGGGCGACTCCATCTGGTTCCCGGTGGACGGCTTCGTCCGCAAACCCGTGGACGGGAAGAAGGTGTTCGCAGAAATCGTTCGGATATTGGGGAAATAGAGCCATTTTTTGGCATTTTTTATTGCAAAACACTCTTTTTTGAAGATGATTCCATTTTCAAATGACAAGTGTTTTACAATCTTCTTTTACAACAAAAACAAATCACAGAGTTATAACCCAATAAATTTAGTAATCAAAAATTTATTATGAAAAAATCAATTGACAACATCTTAGAGAAGTACGAAAACAGCGGGAGAGACGCCTTGATCGCATTGCTTCAAAAGATTCAGGAAAACGAGGGCTACCTTTCGGAAGAAGCTATCGTGAAAACCGGAGAAAAATTGAACATTCCCACCAGTAAGATCTACGGGGTGGCGACTTTCTACAACCAATTCCGGTTTGAACCCCAAGGAAAGTATCACATCCAGGTGTGCCGCGGAACAGCTTGCCACGTGCTCGGATCACTCTCCGTGCTGCAAGAACTGGAACGAACACTGAAAATGAAGGCGGGACAAACCTCCCGCGACGCCCTATTCAGCATTGAAGTGGTGGCCTGCATAGGTGCTTGCGGTCTGGCTCCGGTCATCAGCGTGAACGGCACGTTCCACGCCAACATGACCCCAGAAAGTATTAATGAATTAGTTGAAACCTATAGAAACAAAGAGTAATATGACCGGAATGAATTCAGAAAAAAGGACAAATTTATTGATGGATCTTTTGAAAGGTCTGAAAATAGATGGCGCAGAAGCTCAAAAAGAGATGCGCGTGATAAAACGGGAAATTATTGACAAACCAATGATTTACGTGGGTGCAGGCACCTGCGGATTGGGTGCCGGGGCAGGGGAAACCATCTCCGCTATCAAGAAATATCTCGAAGATAACAAACTGGTTGCCAATGTGATGGAAGTGGGCTGTATCGGTCTATGTACCGCGGAACCCATCGTGGACGTGCAGATTCCGGGCAAAAACAGAATCTCCTTCAAAAATGTGACCCAAGAGAAAGTGGACGATGTGTTGAACACCGCCTTCAACGGGAAACCGGAAATGAAACAGGTGCTCGGACAATTTCCGATAGAAGGCGGTGCGAAATGGGAAAACATCACCAATTTCAACGATCACCCCTTCTTCGTTCGCCAACGTCGGATCGTTTTGAAAAATTGCGGTTTGATTGATCCGGAAAGCATTGAGGAATACATCGCTTTTGGCGGATACAGCACACTGCTGGATCTGATCAAGAAACACAATGGCGCAGCGGTGTGCGATCTCATGGAAAAGAGTGGATTGCGCGGCCGTGGCGGCGGCGGTTTCCCCACCGGACGGAAATGGAAAGTGGCGCAAAAAGAGCAAAACGACCAAAAATATATCATCTGTAATGCCGACGAGGGTGACCCGGGTGCGTTCATGGATCGCGCCGTGATTGAGGGCGACCCGCACCGTCTGCTGGAAGGTATGGCTATCGGGGCTTACGCAATCGGGGCTTCCATCGGATACATCTATATCCGCGCGGAATACCCGTTGGCGATCAAACGCCTGCAAATTGCCATCAAACAAGCGAAAGAGTACGGCTTGTTGGGGAAAAACATTTTCGGAACCGGTTTTGATTTCGAATTGAAGATCAAGATGGGAGCCGGTGCGTTCGTTTGCGGAGAAGAAACCGCATTGATCCACAGTATTGAAGGTAAACGAGGCATGCCTCGTCCACGCCCGCCGTTCCCTTCAGTGAGCGGCTTGTTCGGCAAACCCACCGTGATCAACAATGTGGAGACGTTCGCCAACATTCCTGAAATCTTCGCAAAGGGTTGGGAATGGTTTGCTTCCGTGGGTACCGAAACCAGCAAGGGAACGAAAGTGTTCGCTTTGTCTGGAAAAATTAAAAACACGGGGTTGGTGGAGATTCCGATGGGAACCACAATCCGTCAGATTTTGTTCGACATTGCCGACGGTATCGCAAACGGCAAGAAGTTCAAAGCCGTGCAGATCGGCGGTCCGTCTGGCGGTTGTATCACCGATGAGAACTTGGATATCCAAATCGACTATGAATCGTTGTTGAAGGTGGGCGCAATGATGGGATCCGGCGGTCTGGTTGTGATGGACGAAGATAACTGTATGGTTGACGTGGCGAAGTTCTTCATGGACTTCATCCAACGCGAAAGCTGCGGGAAATGTATTCCCTGCCGCGAAGGAACCCGTCGTATGTTGGAAATCCTGGAAAGCATCACCACTAAACCGATCCACAACGGACCTAATTCCGCATTAGAGAGAATGCGCGGCGTGATGCAGTTAGAGAAACTCGGACAGATCATTAAGGAAACTTCGTTGTGCGCATTAGGACAATCAGCACCCAACCCGGTGCTGAGTACCTTGAAATGGTTCAGGAAAGAGTATGAAGAGCATATTTTCGAACGGAATTGCCCGACCCGGACTTGTACCGAATTACGAAAATTCAAAATCCATGCGGACTTATGTACCGGTTGTACACTCTGTGCGCGGAAATGTCCTACCGGTGCTATTATCGGATCGAAGAAAGCACCCCACTACATTATTGATGACAAATGTATAGGCTGTGGTTCTTGCAAAGAGTCATGTAATTTTAATGCAATTGAAATGATTTAAAAAACAGAGTTATGAGTATTCAAATAGAAGTTAACGGTAAAAAAATAGAAGCCTTTGAAGGCGAAACCATATTAAGCGCGCTGAATAGAAACGGCATCAAAGTGCCCACGTTATGTCACATGAAAAAATTCATTCCCACCGGGGCGTGTCGTATTTGTGTGGTGGAGATCATAGGAAGTCCGAAGTTGGCGGCATCTTGCTCATTCCCCGTTTACGACGGCATGCAAGTGCTGACCCACTCGTTGAAAGTGACCGAAGCGCGTAAAACCATTATCGAATTGTTGTTGTCCAACCATCCGGACGACTGTTTGTACTGCTTGCGAAACGGAAATTGCGAATTGCAAAGCCTTTCTAAAGAGTACAACGTGGTAGAACGGCGAATCCGCGGCAAGAAAAACAGTTTCAAATTAGACCACTCCGGTCCGAGCATCGTACGCGACCCGGAAAAATGCATCCTTTGCGGCCGTTGCGTGCGGGTGTGCGAAGAGATCATGGATGTGGCTTGCATCGACTACATCAACCGGGGTAGCCAAACATTTATCGGCACCACGTTAAAGAAACCGCTGAACACCTCCAGCTGTATCAACTGCGGTCAGTGTATCATGGTTTGCCCGACCGGTGCGTTGACCTAGCGGAACAATGTGACTTTAGTGCAAGAAGCTTTAAATCACAAAGATAAAAAAGTAGTGGTGCAATATGCTCCTTCCATCACGGTTTCCATCGCAGAAGCTTTCGGCATGGAACCCGGCGAAGATTTGAACGGCGTGTTAAATACCGCCCTCCGGCAAATGGGATTCAATTTCGTGTTCGACACCACCTTCAGCGCCGACTTGACCATCATGGAAGAGGCGTCCGAGCTGATCCACCGCGTGACAAACGGCGGCAAATTGCCCATGTTCACCAGCTGTTGTCCGGGTTGGGTGAAATATGCCGAAGAATTCGCTCCCGACATGTTGGGTAATCTATCTACATGTAAATCACCTCAGCAGATGTTAGGCGCAGTGATCAAAAGTCACTTTGCGGAACAGAGCAACCTGAAACCGGAAGAGATCGTTTCCGTGTCCATCATGCCTTGTACCGCTAAGAAGTTTGAAGCGGAACGGGAAACGATGAGCCGCAACGGCGTTCCCGATGTGGACATTGTGTTGACCACCCGCGAATTGATCCAGATGATCAAATTGTATGGCATTGATTTAAAAAATATTGAACCTGAAATCGCCGATTCTCCGCTGGGCATCCGAAGCTCTGCGGGTAAGATTTTCGGCGCAACCGGTGGTGTGATGGAAGCAGCCATTCGTACAGCTTATAAGATGATCACCGGCGAAGAACTTAAAGATTTCAGAGTATGTGCAGTCAGAGGTTTCGATGGACGGAAAGAGGCGAAAATCAAGATCACCGATGATCTCGAAATCGGCGTAGCCGTGGTGAGCGGTTTGGCGAATGCGGCAGCACTCATCGAAGAGATTCGCAACGGGCGCAATGACATCCACTTTATCGAGGTGATGACCTGTCCCGGTGGCTGTATTGCCGGCGGTGGTCAGATCATCGGTGCCAGCGAGTCTTTCGTGGCTGCCCGTATGAAATCGCTCTACGACATCGACGAACGGGAAACGATCAAAGTTTCACACAAAAATCCCGAAATTATCGAGTTGTATGAAAAGTTCTTGGGTAAACCACTGGGACACAAGAGCCATGACTTGCTCCATACCACTTATAAAGAAAGAGATGTCTTGTTATAAATACTGAAATCAATGGCACGTCCAAGCAACGAACTTGTTTTCACGGTAAAAGACAGGTGTAAAGTGTGTTACACTTTTGTGAGAGAATGCCCTGTCAAGGCCATTAGAATGGTTAATGGCCAGGCAGAGGTTATTTCAAGTCGTATCATGGGACCGGGAATGACCCAAGGAACGCACTATTTTACCAAAGTATCCAAAATGAAAAATTACGTGTCCAATAAAATTAAAACATTGGATCGGGAGAAATGGCAACAAAATTTCGATCAATTCAAAAACGGGGATTACTCGGAGTCTTTCCATCCGGCGGATCGGCGAATTCCAAATCCTTCCAACGAGGAGATTGAAAACGTGTTGGTCTCAATGGGCAAAGGTAATCCCCAAGAACACCTCAATTGCGGCGCTTGCGGATACGACACCTGCATCGACCATGCGATCGCCATGGTGGAAGGGTTGGCGAAACCCGAAATGTGTCTACCGTTCACCATTGAAAAACTGCACAAATCGGTGGCGGAGTTGAACCTTTCCAACGAAAAGTTGGCTTCCGCACAGCAATCCCTTCGCCAAAGCGAAAAATTGGCTTCGATGGGGCAACTTTCGGCAGGCATTGCGCATGAGCTAAATAATCCATTGGGAATCATCACGATGTATAGCAATATCTTATTGGAAGAGTTGGAGGAAGGCGATGCCCGGCACGCCGATCTGGAACTCATTGTAGAACAGGCGGAACGGTGTCGGAAAATTGTGGGTGGCTTGTTGAATTTCGCAAGAAAAAATCAAGTGCGCCATCAAGAAACCGACATAGAAGCCTTTGTGCAACGCAGCATCGAATCCGTGATCATTCCCGACCCGATTCGGGTTGACATTCAATCTAATCTAATGGATAAACTGGTGGAAGTGGATATGGATCAGTTTATGCAAGTCTTAACCAATATTGAAAAAAACGCCATTGAAGCGATGCCCGAAACCGGCGGCACGCTGTCTATCATTCTCAATGGAGATGACAAGGAAGTCGAGTTTCTGATCAAAGATACCGGCACCGGCATTTCCGAAAAGAACATGGACAAGATTTTCACTCCGTTTTTCACCACCAAACCAGTGGGTAAGGGAACCGGATTGGGGTTGCCGTTGTTATATGGGATAGTGAAGATGCACAAGGGACAAATTCAGGTCGAATCAAACAATAATCCTGAAAAAGGCCCGACCGGAACAACATTTAAAGTTAAAATACCAAGAAGAAAATAGAAAAGATTAAAAATTATGGAACAAAAATTCAAAAACATGACAGCCTTATTAGCTGATGACGATGTAGACATGATCACGCAAATGACACTTCATCTTCAACAAATTGGATTTAAAGTGATTACGGCTGAATCACAAAAAGACACAGAAGAGATTATCGAAACCACCAAGCCGGATATTGCTATTCTTGATTTGATGATGGACAACCGCGACAGTGGGTTTATCTTGAGCTATAAAATGAAGAAGAAATATCCGGATGTACCGGTGATCATCCTTACGTCGGTAACATCCGACACCGGCATGATGTTTGGCGTGAACACCGACGAAGAAAAAAAATGGATCAAAGCCGACGCTTACTTGGAAAAAGGATTGCGACCCGAACAGCTTGAGATGGAGATCAGTCAATTGTTAGGCAAATAAAACCCCATTGTCATGGCTACTTTGAACGTGCTCATCGTGGATGACGAACCTGGTATTCGCTCTGGTATCGTCCGAATTTTAAACCATTTCACCGTTGACTTCCCCTTCTTGGATAAAGAGTTCGACTTTAATCTCATCGAGGTCGAAACGGGCGAGCGTGCGGTGGAGCTTTTGGATGCGGGCGAGGTTGATATCGTGTTGCTCGACAATAAATTACCGGGCATGGATGGGATCAAGGTACTGGAATATCTCACTAAAAAAGAGTACGATTGTAGCGTGATGATGATCACATCGTATGCGTCGTTGGATCTGGCGGTCAAGGCCACGAACAACGGCGCATATAATTTTATACCCAAACCATTCACGCCCACGGAGTTGAAAACTTCCATGGAATGGATCACCAAGAATCTCTACCTGCGAAGAATGACCAAAAAGATGAACACGGAGGGAAAACAGATCCGATTCCAGTTTTTGTCCGTACTTTCCCACGAACTGAAATCCCCGATCAATGCCATTGAAGGATATCTTAACATCATGAAAGACGGGCAACTTGGCGAAAATATCTCCGACTATAAAGTGATGATCGACCGTTCCCTCGAACGAATCAGAGGAATGCGCAGTCTCATCATGGATATGTTGGATTTGACGCGATTGGAATCGGGCAAAAAAAGCAGGGACGTGCAAAAAGTGGACTTGGTGGAACTGATGCGGATTTCCAAAGATACCATGAGTCCAATGGCCATCCAAAAAAATGTTAAAATCAACATCGATGCACAGCCGGAGCATATCCTCTACACCGCCGATCGACAGGAGGTGGAAATCATATTCAACAATCTCGTTTCCAATGCGGTGAAATATAACAAGGATTTCGGCGAGGTCAACTGCGAACTCCGTGATGAGGGTGCCTGCATCCGTATCTCCGTGAGTGACACCGGCATCGGCCTCTCAGAAGAAGAGATCTCCAAACTCTTCCAAGAATTTGTCCGCATCAAAAACGACAAGACCAAAGCCATCAGTGGCAGCGGTTTAGGACTATCCATCCTCAAAAAAATCGTTGACGAGGTTTATCATGGCACAGTCTCCGTAGAGAGCGTGCCTGATAAGGGATCAACATTTACGGTAATGCTGCCGAAAGTATAAGCAAACGCAAGTAGCACACAGGTGAATCATTGAATCACTCTATCCCCGCCATACACTTCATGAACTGTATTCTAAAATAGACTGCCGGATCTTCGATGTTGGCGTAGTTTTGTTTTGCTTTGAACTGGTCAATGGTGGCATAGCCTTTTTGATCCATCCATTTTGCAAGGCCATCAACCATTTCACGGCCATATTCGATCCCTTTTATATAAAAAACGGAAGCGGATTGCACGGCATCGGCACCGGCGAGGATCAGTTTGATCAGCCCTTCGGCATCGTGGCAACCGGTGGTCGCACAAATGTCACAGCGCAGATGCTCGCTCAAGATGCCCACCCAGCGGATCGTGTTAGAAAGCTCCTCCGGTTTGCTCAACTTGTTGGTGTTCGAAATTTCCATCTTCTCAATGTTGATATCCGGCGAATGGAACCGGTTGAAGAGTACCAACGAAGCCAAACCTGTATAGGACAACTTTTGCATAAAATAAGCCAAATCCGTGAAATAATGTGAAGTTTTCAATGCAATCGGAAGGGTCACGGTTGCCTGAAGTTCACGGATTAACTTGAAATACGAGTCGTAATATTCGTCCGCTTTCTTTTCGAAATGGGTCGGCAGGTCGAAATAGTTCACCTCCAACATGTCGGCGCCGGATTGCTCGATCCGTTTGGCATACTCCATCCAACCTTCTATGGAAAAGCAGTTTATACTGGCTATGACAGGAATGGACAATGCATCTTTAGCATCTCGAATTAAACGCAAATGCTTATCAATCGAAGCCTCTTCTTGGTAATGGGCGATGTAATCGTAGGACTGCGAATGGCTTATGTTTCCACCGCTTTGGTAAGTCTTTTCTATGTCATACTTGATCTGTTCCTCGAAAACAGATTTCAGCACCACCGCACCAAAACCGGCTTGCTCGGCCTTCACCAGATTATCAACGGAATTGGTCAATCCGCAACTGCCCAAGATGAGCGGGGAAGAGAGATCCAACCCCATATACTTAATCGATAAACTTGCCATGGTTTAACTATTTTATGTTGAAAGAAAAGTCAAATTTCGTATTCGGCTCAATTTCAATAGCGTCTACATCATGCCGCATGATGCGCAACGGCCGGTTCCCTTTCAGCGTGATCTCGCCGTCTTCCACCCATAAAGCGCAGGCTTCGCGCAAGCCCGCCACGGTAATTTGCGGATTCACGGACAAAAACTCATTGATCCGGTCTTGCCGGGTCTCACCGCCGTGACCAATCGCATCATTTATCTCTTCCGAATAAGGATCCAAATAGTGCGGGTTGATCTGGAAGGGAACGAAATCGAAGCCGTTGAAACTTTCGGGCATCACGATCGGCATGTCATTGGTGGTGCGTAGCGTGGGACAAGCCACATTAGAACCTGCGCTCCAGCCCAAAAACAACGTGCCTTCCATCACTTTCCGGCGCACCGGCTCGATCAATTTATGACGGTGAATTTCCGCCACCAAGTTGAACGTGTTGCCGCCACCCACCATGATCACATCAGCATTGTTCACCGCCTCAACCGGACAGGCCGCTTGGTGAATGGAAGTTACATGAATGCCACGCTCGGCGAAAATGCCCTTCACCCGTTCCAAATACGCATCGTAACTTTCGGGAAAATTCTTCCCGCCGATCTTCACACCCGCATAAGGGAAAAAAAGAATATTTTTCTTTTCGTTTTTCAAAAAATCTTCGATCAGAGGCAGGCACCATCCCAAATAAGGTTCTTTATAATTTGTTGAATTGCTGATTAGTAGTAGTCTCATCCTGTTTTTATTTTGTGTTAATATTATACGTTTTGCTCTTCGTCCTCGCCGACCAGAATGTCGGCGATGTGGATGACCTCTATGCCGCCGCCATTCGCCTGTATCATGGAGTCGATATACTGCAAGCAATGTATATCCGTGGAGGTCACACATTGCGCACCGGTTTTATAGATCGTATTCACCATCTCGCTCAGTATCTTGTCGGAAATGGCGGGGTTTTGCATGGCGAAACTTCCATTGGCCGTACAGCAACAATCTCCCAATGTATTTTCCAACATATCAATCCCTTCCGTGTTTTCTAACAGAACTTTGGGTGCATTTCCCGGCTGGTTACTGTTTTTCGCCGAACAAGATTCGTAATAGAATACCCGCTGGCTGAACTTGTTGCCGAGATTCGACACGCCATGCACGTTCACGATGAAATCGCAAAGCTCATAAACATGGCCGGTGAACTGTTTCAATCGTCCAGGAACAGCGGTGTTTTCAATGAGTTTGCGGTAATGGTTACGGATGAACGATGCACACGCCGTCGACGGGATGATGATGGGGTATTGGGGATCATAGTCGTTAAAGAGTTTCTCGGCCAACGCCTTGGCGCAATCCAACGCACCCTCCATGAAAAACCGCCGTCCGCAACACGTGGACTCGGGATTGTAAACCACCTGGTAACCCAATCGCTGCAAAACGAGAATGATGCTGTCGGGGATGGAAGGGCTGAACATATCCATCGCACACGGAATAAACAAGTTAACGGTACTGTATGTGGGCTTGTCTGTCATTGGCTTTATTTTTTGAATTGCAAATTTACAATAATAATCTTTGATTTCAGAAATTATAGCAATGATGAAACCAAAAATCTTAACTTATTTTTGCAGAAGGGATCAGGAAGCACATGGAAACCTGGGAGAACCCTCAAGTATTTGAAGTCTATTTTTTAGAATGGGCGGAGTCATTAGCCAAAGACACGGATATAAAAATGGTGAGCCTGGATGGCAAAACAATCGGGCAAGCCAGCATTCATTTCATTTCTGCAATTTTTCTGAATAAATAGTCATATTTGTATAAGTACTCCTTGCTTTGTTTGTCATAGGAGTGATCTTTTATATATTCAAATTTTTCTTTTGGAGGAATTGCAACTATAATCTCCGGAATATTTTGATATACATCTGATGGTTCTTTGACCTCCGATACATCAATGGCTAATTCTATACGAAATGAAAACTTAGAGTGTTTCAATTGAAATAAATTAGGCGATAATCCAAATCCAGCGAATAATCCACTCGGTTCACCAATAGATACGAGTTGTTCTATATGTGATGCATACGTTGTCAATGAATGTCCTGCATAGTAGACCTCTTCATTTTGTATTATATATATCTTTCCCGTATATTGCAATGAATTAGAATCAGGGATAAGAAAAGTGTGCTCAAAGTTCGTAACTAAAAAAGATTCATCAGGACACCAATCAAACACCTTGATGTCTAATTTTCTAATGTCTGCAAAAGCATTAGGATAGGAATAGAATTTTTTTAGTCGCTTTGTGTTTTTAAAAGCTATTACCGGATCATATATCAAAGTGTCCGCAACAATAGCTCGCAGGATATTGTGCCAAACGAGATCCCCACCTCCTCTATTTCCTCTGACATCAATAATAATTTTTGAAATCGGTTTTAGTTTTCCTATATTCTTTATCTTCAAAGGTATAAGATTTTCAAAATCTATCATATCATTTAAATAAATGTATAAGATTGAATCCTCTTCAAAATAGAGTACCTTTTTTTCTCCTAATGGAAATTTCGATTTTTGCACGTCCTCTTTTTTGCATACGGTATCTGTTTGGGTGATACTAATTTTATATTTTCTCCCCAGGTCTATGTCAATCTCATTCCCCTGATTTTCCACTTTAATAGTGTCAGTAAATGGAATAAGAGAGGTTATTGAATAATATTCTTTTTTTTCATTATCCCAGCGAGTTCCTATGGGACTAAAATATGCAAGATTGTCCTGCACATATTTTTCATAAGGGATACCTTTGTATGAGATTATTTTCGAATAATAAAGAAAAATCGTGTCTCTATTTTCAAGGTCTATCATTTGATAAATTCCCGGAATAAAATATTCCCCGTTAGCAAACAATGGATTTGCCGGAAATAGATGTTTATTTGAAAAATCTTTATTATTTTCCCTATAGCTCATTATAGCAGTGTCAATCCCTTTCAAATTATCGTATCCCACAAAGTAAGCATTAGATTCCCTTGCATGGATATCATACATATAATTTAATACCGTATTCAGCAGTGCTATAAAACTATCTGTTGTTGAAATCGTATCAATAGCCGAGCGGAGAGATTTAGCTAATGCTATTTGATCAATACCCGTAACAATCTTGCGAATAGGCAATTGAGCATTACAATCTTGTAAAATATGAATAAGTTCATCAAAATCTTCATACATCTGTTTCTTAGAAAGTGTCATTTCTTGGGATTGCATTTGAATGCAAAGTCCAAAAAGAAAAAAAATAGCAATAATATATATTTTCATTTTATTTTAACAATTATTATTTTTTAGTTCGCTTACACAAAACCATCGTTGGAAATGACATACTCCGCACTAATCGGACAGGCCATAAAGTATTCTCTCTTTTTAAAAGTATTTTCATGAGATTCACGGTGTGTGTTACGACTTTCATTAGTTGAATTTTATAAATAATTCTCGGCAAATGTAAATAAAAATACAACATGTCGAAAATCTGTTCGCATTTGTGCTTGAGGCAGTTCCATAGCGCATGGATTACTACTGATGCGTTAAAAATTTGAATTAAATAAATCCAATTGCTCTTTGACATTTTGTTTTGAATTGACTTGGAATTCGGTAAGCAGTTCCTTTATCGGGGTTTTGTCAAAAGCCGATATTCCCAGTATTTGCATAATCTCATAAATAGAGAGCGTGCTTTTGTCGGTTCTTAGTCCTGTGGTTTCGTCTATAGCGCGTTACTGTCATGATACTTCCCATCGGTAATGAGGATAAAAGTCGGAATAGTACATCGTAAATCAATCAAAGTATGGACTTTGACAGCTCCGTTGCTGTATTTTCCCTCAGCCCATATTAGAAGATTGATACTACAGGAAATCGTTGTAGAATCCAGTGCGAATATTTCGTTATCAATATCCATATCAGGAATGGGTGAATCCAAATAAAGCGGACGAACTAATCTTATGAGAAAATCTCCAAAGTCGGCAAAAATCCGCCAGTCTCGACTCTCATTGGCTCGTGAAATGGTTGATTGATTTACATGTTGCTTTATTCCTAAATGGTAAAGCTTTCGCCTGTGGGCTTTTATACAAAGACAAATATCCCGTAAAGAGTTCAAAGATGTAAGTTGTCCGAAAAACAACTGTACAAACTGGCTCCAACAGTTGAAATCTCTGACTCGATAATCTCCATTATAGCGTTTTACGCATTTGGTAAACTCATAGCTGTCCACAAACTCTAGTAGCTGAGAGAAAACATACTTGCCTGAATCCATGACCTTGCAATTTGTAAGGATACAAAGCTACGGTCAATTCAAATCAAAGAACGCTTGTATCTAATGTGTAATCAAATATTTACGGTTGAAATTAAAAAATTAACGCATCAGGAGTATTCCTGCGAACAAGATTTATACATATCTTGATTGATCAGTAGGTATAATCCATCGTTGGAAAAATACGAGGAAAATAATTCGTTTATAGCATTATACTTTATTGATTACAAGGAAAATATATAAATAATATCAATACAAAACATGGATTGAAAAGAAGTTGTAAAATTATTTTTGATGAAAAATTACGCTTTTTTAATGATTTAGCCCTGGATGCTCGACTTTCCCTCTATCCCTCTTCTCCCAAAAAATGTTACCTTTGCGCGCCAATTTTTTAAAGGATGAGAATAATAATTCTGTTTTGCAGTATTACCCTTTGCTTTATGATCACGGAGTTGAATGCACAGTCGATTCAATGGGTGATGGATGAGGAGAAAGGATATGATGTCCCGATCGGAATCTGTTCTTGGAAGGATATCGCTACCGGAAAATATTATGCTGAAATGGAAGAACATTATACTGATTATGAAGTTGATACGAAATTGGTAAAGGCAATAGACAACTTGCCGGTTGATGCCGCTGAACTTTCCATTGATGTCTATTTCGGAGCGTGGTGTGGAGATTCCAAAGAGCAACTTCCCCATTTCTTGAAAATCATGGAGCAATCTTTATTGTTGCAGAAAACAGAGGTGGTTTATATAGGTTGCGACCGCGAAAAAAAAGCCGGGGAGCTTGATATTTCCGAAGTGAACATTGAGTTTGTGCCCACTTTTATCTTTTTGCTGGATGGCAAGGAGATTGGGCGGATCGTAGAAGTGCCTCAGGGAACATCGGAACAGAGTATTTTGAATATTTTAAAAAGCATAAAATAAAAGTAACACACTTACATGGCTGGAGTACTGACGATTAATACTGTTGAAGAACTAAAAGATGTCTTGTTTAGAATAAAAAGTAACGGGAAATCCATTGGCTTTGTGCCCACGATGGGAGCATTGCACGACGGTCATCTCTCCCTCATCAAAAAAGCGCACGATGAGACGGAAGTGGTGGTTTGCTCCATTTTCGTCAACCCCGCACAATTTAACAATCCCGCTGATTTGGCAAACTATCCTCGAACACCGGAGAAGGATATCCAGATGGTTGAAGGGTTTGTGGATATTGTGTTTACACCGTCCAACGAAGAGATTTACCCCGAACCACCCACCGAGCAATATAATTTTGGCACGTTGGAAACGGTGATGGAGGGAGCAAGCCGCCCCGGCCATTTCAATGGCGTGGCCACTATTGTGAAACGGCTCTTCGATTGGATCCATCCCGACAAAGCCTATTTTGGCGAGAAAGATTTTCAACAGTTGACAATCATCCGGCAATTGGTGAAAGACCTCAATATGGAAATTCAGATTGTGGATTGTCCTACGGTGCGCGAAAAACATGGATTGGCAATGAGTTCCCGCAACAAACGGTTGTCGCCCGAACAGTTTGTCCTCGCCGGCGAAATTTTCCGCATTTTGAATGCTTCCACGCAAATCCAACCTCTTACCGTTCAGAATATCAGAGAATTTGTGATGCGGGAAATAAACAATATCACCGAATTTCGGTTAGATTATTTAGAGATCGTAGATGCCACCACGTTGCAACCCGTGGAGAGTTTGGACGAACACGAAGGTGTGTTTGGATGTATAGCGCTATATATCAATGAAATACGATTAATAGATAATATTAGATATAAATAAGAACTAAGGTATGCGAATTGATGTTTTAAAATCCAAAATACACATTGTCACCGTTACCGAGGCCAACTTGTATTACGTGGGCAGCATCACGATTGATGAGATGTTGATGGAGGCGGCCAATCTGATTGAAAACGAGAAAGTTCAGGTTTTGAATATTAACAACGGGGAACGGTTTGAGACGTATGTGATCAAAGGACAAAGAGATTCGGGCGTGATTTGCTTGAATGGTCCTGCCGCCCGCAAAGTGGTCGTGGGCGACCAAGTGGTTGTGATCTCCTACGCCAGCATGGATTTCGAAGAAGCGAAAACCTTCAAACCTACCGTCATTTTTCCCGATAAAAATAATAAAATATAACCATGTACAAATTAGTATTAGTTAGACACGGACAAAGCGAATGGAACGAATTGAACCTATTCACCGGTTGGACAGATGTTGACCTCACCACCCGTGGCGTGCGCGAAGCCTGCGAAGCTGGCAAATCCCTGAAAGAGGCCGGTTTCAATTTCAGATACTCCTTCACTTCTTTATTGACCCGGGCGATCCGCACCAATAACTTTATCTTGGAAGAGATGGGGCTATTATGGATTCCCGAAGAGAAAACGTGGCGGTTGAACGAGAAACATTATGGCAATCTGCAAGGGATGAATAAGACCGAAATGGTGGAAAAATTCGGTGCGGAACAAGTGCAATTGTGGCGCAGAAGTTACGATGTGCGTCCACCTGCGATCCCCATCGATGACCTGCGGCATCCCAACCACGATCCCCGCTACCAAGGACTTACCGAAGAGGGTTCGCAACCGGGCACCGAAGCGTTGAAAGACACCGTGGGTCGCATTATCCCGCTTTGGCAAAACGACATCACCGCAAAATTGAAAGAGCACCGGGAAGTATTGGTCACCGCCCACGGTAACAGCCTCCGCGGTATCATCAAATACTTGAAAAATATCTCCGATGAAGATATCGTTTCACTGAATCTTCCCACCGGAATCCCCTACATCTTTGAACTGGATGAAAATTTCAACGTGTTAAAAGACTATTTCCTTACCGACGAAGAGACATTGAAAAAACTGATGGAGGAGGTAGCAAATCAGACAACGAAGAAGTAACGAGTAGACGGATTTCTGCGTCAACCCATCTACTTTGTAAACTAATCCGTATCTTTGCCCCAAAATCATAACATATGGCAGACGACAAGAAGATCATTTTTTCGATGGTCAATGTGAGCAAAATTTACCCTCCTCAAAAACAAGTATTAAAGAACATTTATTTATCTTTTTTCTACGGTGCCAAGATCGGCGTGTTGGGATTGAACGGCTCTGGAAAATCTTCGTTATTGAAAATCATCGCGGGGCTGGATAAGTCGTACCTGGGTGAGGTGGCTTTCTCGCCGGGCTACAGTGTGGGCTACCTCCCGCAGGAACCCGAATTGGACGACAACCTCACTGTGAAGGAAGTAGTGATGCAGAGCGTGCAGAATGTAGTTGATATTTTGGCGGAGTATGAAGCGGTAAACATGAAATTCATGGAACCGATGGATGACGAGGAGATGAACAAGCTGATTGAACGGCAAGGGGAATTGACGGAACTGATCGAACAACACGATGCGTGGGAGTTGGATTCCAAACTGGAACGGGCAATGGGAGCCTTGCGTTGTCCCGAAGGCGACACGCCAATCAAGAACCTTTCCGGCGGCGAACGCCGCCGGGTAGCGCTTTGCCGACTGCTCCTTTCCGAATCAGACATCTTGTTATTGGACGAACCGACTAACCATCTGGATGCCGAGTCTGTGCAGTGGCTGGAGATGCACTTGCAACAATATAAGGGAACGGTCATCGCCGTGACCCACGATCGCTATTTTTTGGATCATGTGGCCGGTTGGATTTTTGAACTCGACCGCGGCGAAGGTATCCCATGGCAAGGCAACTACAGCTCGTGGCTGGAACAGAAAAGCAACCGCCTGATGATGGAGGAGAAGCAGGAGTCCAAACGGATGAAGACTCTGGAACGGGAGTTGGAGTGGGTGAGGATGGCGCCGAAAGCGCGGCATGCAAAGTCCAAAGCGCGGTTGAATGCGTACGATAAATTGTTGAACGAGGATGTAAAGCAAAAAGAAGAGACCTTGCAGATATTCATACCGAATGGGCCTCGGTTGGGTAACAACGTGATTGAGGCGGTACACGTCTCCAAGGCATTTGGCGATAATTTGCTATTTGAAGATTTGAATTTCAATCTGCCCCCGAATGGTATTGTGGGTGTCATCGGGCCGAATGGTGCCGGAAAGAGTACCTTGTTCCGCATGATTATGGAACTGGAAAAACCCGACAAAGGCGATTTCATTGTAGGCGATACAGTGAAATTAGGCTATGTGGATCAGCAACATAGCCATATCAATCCCGAAAAGACCGTGTGGGAGGTGATCTCAGAGGGCAACGAACAGATCATGTTGGGCAACCGGCTGATCAACTCCCGAGCGTATGTTTCCCGGTTCAATTTTAGCGGCACCGACCAGAGCAAGAAAGCTGGCGTGCTCTCCGGCGGAGAACGCAATCGACTGCACTTGGCGCTGACTCTGAAATCAGAAGCCAACGTCCTTCTCCTTGATGAGCCAACCAACGACATCGATGTCAACACATTGCGGGCATTAGAGGAAGGCTTGGACCACTTTGCCGGCTGTGCCGTGGTGATCTCCCACGACCGTTGGTTTTTGGATCGGATCTGCACCCACATTTTGGCCTTTGAGGGGGATTCGCAAGTCTATTTCTTTGAGGGAACCTACTCTGAATATGAGGAAAACAAGCGAAAACGGCTGGGAAATGAAGGACCGAAGAGGATTCGATATAAAAAAATGATAAAATAGCAACTGTATGATGGGAACACGGATTTAACGGATAAGACGGATTTATTTTTTATCCGTGTTAATCCGCCTCATCGGCTAAATCTGCGTTGCCATTATCAAATCCCATCCCATGAAATATTTCATCATCTCTGGCGAAGCCTCTGGCGACGTGCACGCAGGCAATCTGATCACCGCCATGAAAAAAACAGTTCCTGACTCCCAATTCCAAGGCTGGGGTGGTGACCGTATGGAAAAAGCCGGATGTAAAATCTTAAAGCATTACAAAGAGCTGGCATTCATGGGTTTTTGGGAAGTATTTACCCATCTCCCGACGATCTTGGATAACTTTAAAACCTGTATCTCCCAAATTGAGTGGTTCAAACCCGATGCAATTATCTTGGTGGACTACCCTGGTTTTAATCTGCGTATTGCAAAATATGCCCATCAACACGGCATTACGGTCTATTACTATATCTCGCCGCAAGTTTGGGCGTGGAAGAAAGGACGAGTGAAAAACATCAAGAAGCATGTGGATGAGATGCTCGTGATCCTGCCTTTCGAAGAGGCTTTCTATCAGCAATATGACTATCCGGTTCACTATGTCGGCAATCCGTTGCTGGATGAGATCCAAACTTTTGACCGAGAAAGCGATGAGGTGAAAAATTTTCGCAAAATCCATGGGTTGGATAACCGTCCTATCATTGCCATTTTGCCCGGCAGTCGGAAGCAGGAGGTCAAGACCATGCTTCCCACAATGGTGAAGATGAAGCCACTTTTCCCTGATTATCAATTTGTAATCTCGGCGGTGAAATGGCAATCCCGCACGCTGTACACCGACATTACCACCGACATTCCGCTCGTGGACGGCGGTATCTACCCGCTACTGATGAACGCCCGCACTGCGATCGTTACTTCCGGAACCGCCTCCCTCGAAGCCTCCCTGATGAACGTCCCTCAGATCGTTTGCTATAAGGGAAATCCAATCTCCTACTTCATCGCACGGCACTTGGTGAAAGGCATAAACTACATCTCCCTCTCTAATCTTATTCTTAATAAACAAATATTCAATGAGTTAATTCAATATAATTTCAATGAAAAACGATTGCAGGAAGAGTTAGACCGTATTTTGCATAATCAAGAAGTTATGAATCAGATGGAAGATGATTACAGGAAATTGCGGGAGATTTTGGGTAATGGTGGTGCTTCGGAGAAAGCGGCGGAGAAAATAGGAGCACACAAAGCTCTAAATTCAATGCCTTTATTCAATTTCCGCAATGATTCTTAACTTATGGAAATCTGGAATTGTATTTGTTATAATGAGAATATCACTCTCAAATTTGCCTAAATCTTTGCCCTCTGTATCCATAATAAACCGCAAAGTATCAGTTTTTCCTGCAGGAATCTCAATATTATTGTTTGTTAGCAAAGTGCAATCACAGTTAGGGATTATTTGGTCGAAAACGAGCGTACTTCCACCTGTATTCTTTGCCACAAAATAACATTCGGATGTTTCGCCTTGGCGAATTTTTCCGATATTAAATTCGGTATTTTCAAACTCTATCACGGCACTTTGCGACTGATTTTTTCGCCCACAAGAAAAAATTAAAATACTGGCTACAAATAGAATATATGCTTTTTTCATCACTTTTTACTTTTTTATAAATTTATCAATCTCTTGTAATAATTCGGTTACAGATTTTTTCCCAGCTGTTTGCCAAACGACTTTTTTGTCAGGCGAAATAAGGAAAATAGACGGGAAAATTCTAATTTGTTTTTTGAAAGTTGTTATATCCTTGGGATTTTTAAAAAAATAAAGGTCGGAAATATCAACTTTCATCTTTTCACAAAACGCTTTTAAATAATCACTTGGCTGTTCATAAGAGTTTAATGAAACAATTGTAATATCACGTTTTTCAAATTCCTGTCTATTTAAATCAATCTCTTTCATCATATCAAAACATGGAATACAGGTTTGACTCCAGATATCAAACAAAATCCAACCACTTATATCATTCAGTTTTATAAAATCATCTTCAAAACTAACTATTTCGCAATCAAGGAGTTTTTTGTTTAAAGTAACTTTTGATTTTTCAAATTTTGCCTTTTCTTGCTCGCTTTTGTCAAATATTGCCTCATACGGGTTATCGTTTTTCACAACACGAAAATCGTAATATGAATCGGTGTTAAATCTTGTTTTGTAAATAGAATTTGGTTGGTCAAATTCCAAATAATTGATTATTATTTCACATTCTATGGTTCCCAAACCCAATTCGGCCATTGTATTATTTTGACGTTTTGTAGTTATTTTTTCCAATAAATAATTATTTTTATTTACATACATGTTTACATTTTCGTACATTCGAATATCATTTATATTCAAGGAAGAATCAACACATTCAAATACAAAATAATCGTCAATATCTGAAATCTTATCAATCTTTTTAAAAAACTTAGGATACCCTATTATTGAAGTATAAAAATGTGTTTCCCAACGAATACTGATATCATTAAAATACCCTCCCCAATCATCTTGCAAAGAGTTGATTGCTATAAATTTTCTTGCAAAGTTTATAGTTGTATTGGTGTCATTTTCAGTATATGAAATTGAATTTTTACTATGCACGCCTACAAATTTATTATTCTCATGATAAATCAAAATTGTGTCTATAGTACAATATATGGTATCAATTACTCCGTCTTTTGTATGCTTTCCGCGAACTGTTGAATTTACAACAATCTCGGCTGTGTAGTTGTCATATTTTTTATAATTATCCACTACAAAATTTTGCCAAATCGTATCAAGATTAATTTGAGCAAAAAGCGTTTGTCCAAAAATAAAAACTATTGAGAATAAAAATGTTTTTTTCATGTATTTTAGAATAAAAAAATCAAGAGGCGAAAAGCCAAAGTCTCTTGATTTTAATCACAAGATTAATGAGCAGACCTAATTATTGCAGATATTACCATTGCATTAACCTCTGTTACTGTCCTTGTACATATTCCACCACTAGCACATTTAGTACAAAGAGTTCCGTAAGGAACACATCCATTTACTTCTTGTGTACAAGCTGAGTTTGAAGTAGTACAAGAAACCGTTTGCGCTCCACGACCGACTTGTGCATAGTAAATGCCATCTTCCAAAGTTAATACCGTGCTTATACTCGTTTCCGTAACTTTACTCTCATCATTATAAATTCGGTATAATAATTCCGCATCTTTATCATTTTTGTTGTCGTCTTTTACTTCAACAAAAACTAAACTTGCATTAGAGATGTTTTTGGAAGAAGAGCCATATACAGCAGAACTTTCTTTGGAAAAAAACTCTTGTACATCTTTTTGCAAGAACAGATGTACTATTTCGTTATTTTCTGTTAATCTTGCAATAGCCATTTTTTCATTTTTTGGAATTGATTGAATGTCGTTTAGAAGCGTATTACTTTCATCTTTTTGGCAAGAAAATATAAGCGCAAACACTCCAACAGGTAAAAGAATACCCATTATAATAAATTTAATTTTTTTCATTTCGTCAAATATTATCAGGTTGATAAAGGTTTTAAACTTTCACGCAATCCACACTCCACACTCCACACCTCTGCAAAATGTTTATTCGGCATGTGTTTTTTAGAGCTTTTGTACTTCAAAACGGCGTGCTACAAATGCCATGCGAACAGTTTATATGTGGTTTGACACAGCCTTAGGTGCTTTCAAGCAGGGAGAGGGCATTAGATTCGAGCACAACACCTCTTTCCCGTGGCAGCACCGAGTTATCGCATCCGTCACAGGCGCACATGATGACGGAGGTTAAATAAAGCCAAGTTTGTTTTACATAACCAGTGAATGTTATGGCGTGAAAATAAATTCGGGCACTCTCTCTTTTCGTGATTTTCTTCTATTGTAAATGTTTTTTGAAAGATAAAACGATCAGATCTTGGGATCAATAGTACATATTGATAAACTTCCCTTAAGAAGGAAATGACTTCATACAAAAAATGCACTCCAATTTTCATCTTACTTTCTTTTTTAGAATAACATTTTATAACGCAAAAATAAGAAGAAAAATGAGAAATGCAATAGTTTTCTTGTATTTTAAGAAATTATATTTATAAGTAATTGAATTATAGCGAAATAAAATTTTATTCAATGGAATGCTATTGCTCATTTTTCGTCTTAAAGAGATTGCTTCCTCCCTCCAACCGTATTCACAATCACCCGATCCTATAGCCAATGGTGGAATTTGCTACTCATCATCATCTCCCCAGATCTGTTTGTTTAGCTCTTTGATCTTCTCGTGATCAGGAACAAAACCTGTTTCCCTGGCATAGTTGCCGCACTCTTCTACCGGAATGTACCCGTCTTGTCCTTCCCATTTGCAAATATAAGGATTGTAAATGCATTTTGCCGGTTGTGAACAGGGCAAACGCATTAAAAATCTTCATTTCATATTCATAAGATGAGATCATTTTGTACACAAGCCATTGGTGATATTTTAAATGCTTGTATGTGCTTTGTATTTATATTTTTTGTATATTTGCCACATTATCAAATATTTAAAAGAAATCTGAAATCTG
>JAITVP010000025.1 GCA_031285725.1 Bacteroidales bacterium | reverse complement strand
GTACAGTCCCGATCTTAATCCCATTGAGATGATGTGGTCGAAAATGAAGGCTTATCTGAGAAAGGTGAAAGCCAGAACCAAAGAAGTGCTGTAGGCTGCAATTGCGGATGCTCTAATAATTATTTATGTATGGGATATTTTAGGATGGTTTGCTGAAGACGGATATAGTACAGAAGAAGTTCAATTGCTATAATGTAATAGTACAGGAAGATGTTGGCAATGGAACAGATAGCGTACGTCCATTAAAATCAGGCTCTACCGATTGTTTTTTGTTTTCACTGATTATATCCACAGTCATTTTGGGAAAGAGCTGTGGATACGCAAAAGGTTGCATCCAATGAGTATTTTCTAACTGTAAGAACAAAGTATCTGTTGAAAATTTTTCCAAAACAAATTCTTGTGTAACCTCTACAGTGTGAGGAGGAGGACAATATGGATCTTCTTCAAAAAGATTACACGATTTTGTTGTTACATATAAATTGGTTTTTATAGATTGTGCAACGCATTGAAAACCGGCGCAAAGGCAGATAAAACTGCTTATTAAAATGATTTTTTTACACATTTTTCTTTTTATTATGGTTTTTATATTTTTAAAGAAAACACTTCATCTAATAAAAATTGTAGGAACACTATTGTTCCTACAATTTTTGAAAGGATTATTGTACCTAATTAAGACACAAAATTTTTGATGCATGTTGTTGTGAACTTATTGCCAGTGTCACAGCCAAAAACGGGACCGTTAATATAGATGGCCGGAGAACACGTAACTTCATAAGAGGCACATAGTACGTAATCATAGCGTCCATTACAACGTAATGTGTCTCCTGCTTTTGAACAAGAAGGGGGAGCAGCCCCTCCTGTCAAGTCTTTCATTTCTTCTGCATTTAGCAGATTCATTTTGAATTTTTTAGTATCCATAAAAGTAATATTAAAAAAACGCCTACTCATAAGCTTTTCGGCATCCGCTCCGTCATATCTCTATAACGCTTTTGCATATTCCTAAACTACTCTTGCTTTAGCATCAAAAAACTATTCAATTTATTTTTAACAGTTACGCCCTGTTTTTCTCCATCAGGAGCCTTGTACCTTCACTCGGTTTTTCTTTCTTTGGCTTTGTTACGGTTTCCAATAAAATGTGTTATTTTTTATCTGCTATAAGTTAAATGAGTTCAATAAAATACGCATGACAAAATTCGAGAAAAAAGGAATCGAAGGTTGAATTTTCTGCAACCAAACAATTAGCAAATTGCGACCAATTTATGTGTATTTTGCCAATTTTTAATTAGCAACTTCTTCTTTGATATCTTGGATTTCATTTCTTGTAATATCAGCAAGTAGTTCAAATATATTAATTTTCAAATGTTTATTTATTCTCATCAATGATTTAATATCAATATTATCCGATTTATAAATTCGATAGATATTATTTCGGTTGCATGGCATTTTTTCTGCTAACCAACTGACTTTTCGTCCGTCCTCTTTCATTTTTTGTTGTATCAACTTGCCAATATGTATTTTTTCATAGTTACAAATTGTTTTTGTTTGTACCTCTCCCCTTTCCGTAGGACAGTTTTCAGTCCATTTTAAGGTGGATTTTTTTGTTGTTTTTCCGTGCAAAGTTAATACTATTTTTCTTTCCTTGTTTTTCCCTCCCGATTATTGAATTTTAAGCATCGCTGCCACAACCCGCGAGATGTATAGTGTGAAATTGTAACTGGAAATCGAGCGGATATAGATTGCCGTGTAGCGTTTGATGAGTTCCCATGAAGTTCTTACTTTATATGAAAAAGCTCTCTTTTTTCTGGATGCGGAATCTGACCGCAATCTTCGGTAATAAATAGCTGATATTTCGGGGCAAAGGTGAATCAATTTGATGTTGTCGGATAGCAAAAACATGAAAAGAGAGTCCTCTCCGATGCTTACATTGGTGTCAAAACGATGGTTGCCAATAATTTTCGTTGGTATTAATTTACAACAACTTGTGGATAAAAAAGATCGTAATTTGAAAATGGCATTCGGTTTTGTTTTCAAATGGCCAAGATACGCTTTTGATAAATAGTCATTGCGGAGTTGCTTCCTGCCCTCTGTAAATGTTTTGACATTGGAGACAGCAATTCCGTCATTTGATACATATTCACTTAGTGCCTTCAAATAATTGGAGCTGATCAAGTCATCATCGTCGAGAAATAAAACATACTCTCCCTTGGCCTTTTCGATGCCCATATTTCGCGCATTTGACACGCCTTTTGCAGGGGTATAAATAAAACTTACCGTTATATCCGTCCATTCATTTGCTATATAATTCCGTATATTATTTTCATAAGGATACTGACTTCCATTGAGAATAATGAGGATTTCAAAATCAGTGTGAGGGAAGTTTTGTTCTTTCAAAGAATCTAAACATTCAAACAGATACGTTCCGGGTTGATACGTTGGAATGATAACGGAAATTTTCATTTGCTCAGATAGTTGCGATAAAACAGCAAAGTGGCTTTGGGGGCGAGCAGGAACGACAATCCTTCCCATTTGTATTTAATTTTCCGTGAACGGATCATGGTAACGAACATATCTCGTTTTTTAAGGAGAATGGATGAAATTTGTTTCCATTCATTTTCGGACAACTGGTTCAGCCTTGACAATAAAGTGTTTACATTTAACCCTATACGGTAATAAAAAATAGAACGTTCCGATTTGTTTTCAATCATGTTGCCGGCAAAAGAGATCAGGTTTTCGTTAACCAACAGAATATCCAATGCTTTTTTCAAAGAGAAGGATGACATGATGGATCCCTCCCGTTGAAAGTAATAATAACAAACTTCATCAAGAAAAACAGAGGTTTGGGCATAGTAGTATAGTTTAGGGACAAGTTCGGAGTCTTCGTGGTAAATACCTTCATGAAACGATAAATTATGATTCGAGAATAGAGATTTTCTGAAAATCGTGAAAGGCACCGGTGTTGAAATTTTATACATGCGCATCAACTCAATTCCCGATTGGCATCCTTTGAAAGGCAACCCCATAACACGATTGCGGGCGGTATCAATATATTCATTATATTTAAACGTCAGACAATCAATGTTTTCATTCAATAATGGGATGATTTTTCGTAGACAATCTTCTCCGATCCAGTCGTCAGAATCCACGAACCACACATAGTCACCTTTTGCCAAGGAGAGTCCTCGGTTGCGGGCGGCGCTCAACCCCCGATTTTCTTGGGAAACAACTGTCATATTATTCTGATCGGCAGCGATTTGTTCGGCCAAAGCAAGGCTGTTATCGGTTGAACCATCATTGACAACAATAATTTCACAATTATCCCTTGAAATATCTTGTGTTGTTACTGATAAAAGGCATTTTTTAACATATTGTTCCACATTGAAAACAGGAATGATAATAGATAATTTCATGGCAAATTATATCCGTTTTAGATACCGCTTTAATTTCAGCACAATTTGAGTATTACGATCCCCTAATGTATTTTTGATTCTATTTTTCAATTTTTGCCGTTTAGAAATCCAAGTGCCTGCGAAATGATGAATACACACCGTTTTCTCAGTTATCGTCATTTCTTTTGTCGCATAATCAAGCGGGCAAAAATATTCTGTGGGATAAATCCAAAAATCTTTCACTTTTTGGATTCCAGACACATTTTGCAATCCATAATTTTGTAAGATTTGGGTTGTATACTCCACGACCGTAGTCAGATTATAGGATTTGTCTTTGTTTAAAAAATGCAAATTTTGATAGAGGTCAAGCATTTTATTATAGATGTCCATGTTGGGATACGCAGCCAAGCCCAAGCCCGGAGCGCATGCGATGCTTGTCAGATCGCCACCATCTATTTCACATGCAAAAAAAGGACCTTTCGCCAATATTTCATCGATAGGCTTTATCATCTCAACGTCCGTGTCAAAATAAATTCCTCCATAGTGATACAAAATCCAAAATCGGGCATAATCAGACACAAAAGCATACTTTTTTGCCTCGAAGGCTTCTGCCGTATACGGAATGCGGTTGATATCGAAATTGTCCTCATTCCATAATTTAATCTCATAATCAGGCAGATGTTTTTTCCATGATTTTATACATCGCATGCCCAATTTTGGCATTTCCCCACGTCCAAACCAACAGTAATGAATAACTTTTGGAATCATAGCGTATTTATTTAACATTTTTTACGTGTCTTGATTTTTGAATTTTAATCAATATGTTGAATAAGCCATCCCATTTGTACAAAAGAGCAAAAAGGATACATCTTGTTCCTAACGTATATCGACTGCTAAAAATAGATTTCCGGCTTTCGGGATATATGTCGCTACACTCTTTTTTTGTATATAAATTATGGGATTTAAAGAGCATACAATACACAATATCTAATTTCGCATAATTGATTTTTTTCTTCAATTTCGGATAGGAGGATAACAAAGATTCTATTTTATGGATAAACAAAAATCGTTGTTCAAATGTTCTTTTTTCTAAAGTATTGGTAATGGATGTGTTATTTTGATTATAATGATAAAAAGGCTTTGGTAAATAGCTGATTTTTTTCGTCTTTAACAATATTTCCGTTACCACAAGAAAATCTTCACAATAATTGATTCCTATAGAAAATGATATGTTAAATTCCTTATATGCAGTATGTCTTATCAATTTATTACATAAGCTTCCCATTAAATTCCCTTTCAATATATCAGCAATGATGGCATGAGGAACTAAGGAAGCAGGCTTTTGACATATTAGTTGTTGTTTGTCGGAAAAATTCAAATAAAAGTCAACAATAAGCATATCCGCATTATCGGTTTGAATAGTATGATACATTTCCGACAACATATCCTGCTCTATCCAATCGTCCGCATCCACATGAATGGAATAAATACCCCTTGCCTGTGAAATTCCAATCTGCCGGGCATGACTCACGCCTCTATTTTCTGTGTGAAAGACAATAATTCGTTGATCTTTTCGTGCATATTCATCACATAGATCTCCGGAGCTGTCCGTACTCCCATCATCTATTAAAAGCAGTTCAAAATCAGTGAATTTCTGATTGAGTATGCTTTCAATGCACCTTCGCAAATATTTTTCAACATTATATACCGGAACGATAACAGATATTGCTGGACAAGGAGAGTTCATAATTATCTTATATTATTGAGCAGGAATTGAATGGATTCATCCTTCTTTTCAGATCTTATTTTGTTGATTTTATCCCAGTCAACCGTTGAAGTCAATTTATCGTAAGTTAATTCATCAGAAGTGAAAATTAAACGGTCTTCCAGATTGAATATTTTCAACAATGAGGTAAAACGTGTCATTCCTCTTTCATTATTGCCGATGGCAATAAAAGGTTTATTGAAAATAATTGAAAAAATACATCCATGAAAAGAATCGGTAATAACAAATTCAGCATCTATAAATCCGCGAATCCATTTTGTGACGGAAGGAAATATACATTTTTTGATTTCATTTTTTGTAGCCATTGACAACGTGTGATCCGGCATAATTGAAAATGCCTGCAAATTATTGTTTTTTGCAACCATATTCACTATTTCTGTTTTATCAGGAGTAGAATCCAGTATGTACACCATTAAGTTCCCTGTATTCATTGATTCTGTATCAGGAATTAATTCCTCATAATCTGATTTATTTAATAAAAGCGTTGGATCCAAAGTTTGGATTGCTTTCGTCTTCAAATAATTTTCAGATAAGGAAATTCCAGTGTCCTCTCTAACAGAAATCGCATCAAATTCTTTTATTAATTCCGCACATTTCTTGGTTTGTTTTTCTGTAAATGCCCAATAATCCACACCAAAAGAAGCGGCGTACGCAATTCTGCCTGTATTCTTTTTATCTTTGACAAAATCAAGGAAATAATTTGTAATACAGGGTGAATATAACGGTCTCCAAACTTGGTCGCTTCCCACTATATAACATTCAAATTGCCATTTTTTTATCTTTTTCCGTAAGGCTTTATTTGATTTTATTTTTTCTGTTTTGGGATAGATATTATTGGCAACAAATGCAGAAGTATTTTCCGCTATTTTTTCCTTTTGTTTGCCGGTGATCCAAAAAGGAAAAACATAATTCGATTTGAAGATCATTCTCCGCAACGTATTTTTAATGACAATCGCACTTTTTCGCCATAAGGGAGTATCCGGATAATCCCGATCAATGATCCATGCTTCATGTCCCATTCTTTTCAAAACAGTTTGCAATGCGTATGCTTGAAGCAATCCACCATAATTGTTATGCAAAGGTTGAGTAAGAATTCCTATTTTCATACCAAATATCCATTATTTTAACATCCTTTTAGCCCACCTTTTGATCCTTTCCCCCAAAGATGCTCGTAAACTCGTTTCTATTAATGCAAAAATAGACTTTTTGTTGTTGTCAATTTGCGAAAAGAACGATTTTCTGTTTTTGTGAATCTTTGCAGATTTTTCAATAGCCGGATTGCTGCTAAAAGCATTTTCATATAATGTTTCCATAGAATCGGCATCCATGTTCCGATAGATATCGAATGCTTTGCTTGTATGGAGCATTACTAAGCTAATTCCTTTATCATCATCATATTCCGGTAAAAGATGTTCTATTCCCCAATAATCTCCAACAGTTATGTTACTGCCGCTTTTAAAGCATTTTGAAGGACAGGCATAACATGAAGGTCTGAGATATAAATCACTCAAAAATCCTCGCATGAAAATATTTTTATCTAAAGGTTCTGAAAATGTAAAATTCTTTTCAGGCATATACATATCAGCAAGAAAACTAAATCTTTTCCAACCTGATGATTTGCTCCTAAATTCAATATTGGTTATATCATTTAATGAAAAATTAATAGCTGTTTCTTTTTGAAATTTCGTGCTTTTTACTAATTCCTGCAAATACATTCTCCAAACCTTTGGACTGGGAACTCCGTGGCATACAAAATCAACCGTCAAAAGATTTTCATATTCGCATTGTAAAAATAATCTCAATCCTTTGATTTGGCAAGGCGTTCCACTAAAAAGAACTATACGATCAGACTTTAAAAATTGCTCGGCTTTTACAAAAGAGTTCTCAATTTTACTTTGCACATATTTTGATCCTCGAAAAGCGGCAAGTCCGGCTATGTTTTCGGTATAATCATGAATAACTTCCCAGCTCTCATTGAAATGCGCCCCAAATACAATTCCTTTTTGAGAAAGAACATATTCTGCCAGCAACGAAAAAACGCCACCCGAAGAACTGTCTTTCCGGATTGTTTCATTTTTATTTTTTGCCGCACAAGTATATAGTGGTTTTCGTTTACTTGATTGATTGATAACAGGACAGACCTTTTCGCATAATCCGCAATTTGTGCACAATTTGGTATCAATTTGCGGATATAAGAAGCCTTCCTGATCTTCAAGCATCGCCATACAACTTGCAGGACATTTCTGTACGCAAGCATTGCATCCGCAGCAATCTTTTTTATCATTTATCTTTATCATTTATTGTCAGATAATTCTTCTTAGAAACAGGAAAACTTTATAAGGAATGATTAATAAAATTATATTTTTCATTTTCTCCGGGAAAGTTAAATCACATTTTGATTCCTTTAATTTTTTTAAATAGTAATTATATTTTTTAAATTTTGAATATCTTACACATAATTTTAATTTTATCTGACCATATTTACACTTTATTTGTGCTTCATAATGGGACAAATCAACTTCAAATTGTTTTGAGATACTTCCTATAGTGGCAAGCAATGTTTTTTCATAGGTATCAAATTTTATACACTGCTGTTCAAATGTTTTATATTGCCCTCGACTATGTGAATCATTACGGGCCAGTACATTATATAACCTTTCCGAAATAGTGATACAACGGTATTTATATAACACAGGTAGCATCAATTGCCAATTTTGTCCGGCATCTTTTGCCGTATAAATAGTCCGTTGGGAAATACATTTGTCTAACACATTCATTTTTACCATATAATCACCGGCTCCGAACCAAAAATTTTCCTCATGGAATAGGCAAGGCTCAAATAAACAGTCGTTATATTTTTGAATCAGAGGATAATTATTGTTCAATGGTTTTAATGTAAATTCATCTATAAAAGAGGGCAAACAGCGTACCATCCCTGTTGTTTCATCTGAGTTTTCCAGTATTTGCACAAAACGTGAAATTACATTTGAATAAGCATAGTAATCATCACTGTCAGGCCATACTAAAAATTCTCCGTTCACAAACTTCAATGCATTATTGATTGCGGCAGATTGTCCCGAGTTATCCTGATATACATAAGTCAATGAATATCCTTTCTCTTCAAAAGCCGGGATATAAGATGCGATCACTTCTTTGCTGTTATCGGTAGAACCATCGTCCATAACAAATAGTTCTATATTCGTGTAATCCTGATTAAGAATAGAATCGAGTAATCTGTGAATTAAATGTCCCGTATTATAACAGGGTGTAATAATACTTACCAATCCTTTTTCCATGCCTTTCGTTTTATAAAATTCAAAACTTGCTTGCGCATTTCTTTATTCATTAAAACCAGCCAACCGCTAACGGCAACGATACATGTAGAGACTATTCCTGACAGTAAAAATCGAGTCCAAGACTCATCAATTATAACAAACTTTACTCCCTCCACGCAAGCAAATGAAATTAGAAGCACGAATAAGCATTTAAGAAATATACGATAAAAGAAATCTTTAAAAGAGAAGTCAGGCATATATAAATAAACAGTCCAGGCATTAGATAATAAACCTGTTATTACTGCACATACATTAAAAAGATAAGGGAGCCAGGCAGTATATCCTAATTTAAATGCACAATATGAAAATGGTATGACCAATACATACAGAGTTCCGTTAATTATACTTAGGCGTTTAATATTACCGGTTGCATGTATCGCTGTAGCCAGAATGTGCGATATCGTAGCAAAGAAGTTGAACAGTAATGTGTAAAAACAAAAAACAGGAGCAAATTCCGGAACCTGTTTCAGCCAAACAGTCAAAACGAAATGTATTTCGCTCATAAGGGGGAGTGAAAGAAACAGTAATAACAAAAAGGTAAACATTACAGCATTGTTTACCAGATTTGTTGTGCGTGTGTAATCTTGCAATGCGTATGATTTTATTATTTGGGGTCGAAATGCCGTAATAATATTTCCGGCAAATCCCATAACAGCTCCTTGCACTTGAGTAGCCACTCCTGCAGCCGCATTCATTAATGGTCCAAAAAATATATTTAAGAGCATATTAACCCCTTGGGTTCGCGCAACAACACTCATATTTCCATATAAATCCCAGCTTGAAAACTTTAACATCGGACGAATTATTTCCGGCTTCCATACCCAATGAAAACGGCATTCTTCAAAAAAATGTTTACAATAAGCACGATAAATAAAAGTTATCAAAACGGAAACGATCAAAATCAAACCGGCATAAAGGATTAACTTATCAAAGGGTCCAATAACCAATAAATATACGATTAGCAATTTAAGAATAACATTTAATATTTCAATATAGGCATAGATATTCATTTTTTCATAAGCAATAATCATGGCATTATATGGAACTCGAGTTATTCCGACGATCATTGAAAATATGGAAAACTGATAAATCCAATGAGCAGCTTTCATTCTTTCCACAGGAATAACTAATTTATTCATTAAAAACCATAACCCTATAGTTTCAGCGACAACGAATACTAATAATGCAATACCTGCATGAATGATTAATGCGGAACTGAATGTTTCTTTCAGTTTTTGTTGATTTTCCCGTCCCAATTCAAAAGTTAGAAATCGAGAAGTTGCTCCACTCATAGAGGAATGGATAAAACCAAACATGGCAACTACTCCTCCCACTGCATTATAGATACCATAGTCTTCAACTCCTAAAACATTTAATACTACACGGGAGGTATACAACGAGACGAGCATTGTAAATAACATGCGTATGTAGAGCAATCCTGTGTTCTTAACGATTCTTTTGTTGCTTACGGAGGACATGCGGTGTTTTTTATGAGGCGCAAAAATAAGGAAAGTTGGCGAGTGGACAGAAGTGGACGAGTTGGCAAGTAAACAACTCGTTCACTCGTCTACTCGTCAAATGTGAAAAAAACTAAATTTCCCACATCATTTTTTGCTTAAATTCCAATATTTTCAATGTTTTGAGAAGAAATCGGGAATAAAAATTCATCGTCTGTTAACATTTGTTAGGAAATCTAAAAAAAAGTTGTACTTTTGCATGCTCTTAATAGTATGAAAAACATGTACATTTTATCCGGATGCAACGGAGCAGGCAAGACGACAGCGGCCTACTACATACTCCCAGACATTTTGCAATGTAAGGAGTTTGTGAACGCCGATGAGATTGCGAGAGGGTTATCGCCTTTTCAGCCGGAAAAGGTCATGTACGAAGCAGGCAAGATCATGTCTGCCCGCATCAACGGATTGATCGAAAGAGGAGACAACTTTGCTGTGGAAACCACCCTTTCAGCCATCACCTATCGAAACAAGGTCGCTGAAGCACAAGAAAAGGGATATGCTGTCACGCTAATCTATTTTTGGCTGAGCAGTACGGAGTTGGCAAAGTACCGGGTGAAATTGAGAGTAGAAGAGGGAGGGCATAATATTACGACGCCCGTTATTATCCGAAGATATTATTCCGGTTTGAAGAACTTTTTTGAAGTTTTCTTACCGATTTGTGACAATGTCATGATGTTTGACAATTCAGATAATGCGCCCAAATTAGTGATGGCTAAAACCAAAGGGCAGGAAGCTGAAATTTATAATCAAGAAATATATAATCAAATATATGAAACTTATGTCCGCGCAAGAAATTAGTAAATTACGTGTTACCATCCTTAAAGGATTGAATGATTCGTCTAAAAATCTTCTCAACATGAAGATCCAGAACAACCGTTCTGTTGCCATATCCCGCGATGATCAAGTTCTGGTCATACCGGCAAGAAACCTCTACAGATAAGGTAGAAGCGGGATTCACCGTTTCCCGTTTCTCTAATCCATCAAATAGGGGGATATCTTGCAAAACCTCGAAAGGCAACGGATGCGAGATTTTTCCTTATTTTTGCATTTCTTGTTCTTAACCATAGAAATGTATCTACGTCATTTAAAGTTAGCTAATTTTAAGAGTTATTCGGAAGCGGAGTTTGATTTTTGTGCGAAAATCAACGCCATTATCGGGGAAAACGGCTCCGGCAAAACCAATCTGTTAGACGCCATCCACTATCTCTCTTTTTGTAAAAGTTATTTCTTGCCCCAGGATAGCCTTTCCATACAGTTTGAGTGCGATTTTTTTGCGATTCACGGCGAATTTGTGCGCCCCGGTCTCGGACAAGACACGAAAGTGAGTTGCACGTTCAAATCTCCGGGACGGAAAGTGATGAAAGCAAATCAGAAAGAGTACCAGTTGCTTAGTGACCATATCGGGCAATTTCCACTCATCATGATCTCGCCTTATGACAATGACATTATCCATGACGGTAGCGAGGTGCGGCGAAAGTTCTTTGATATGATCATTTCGCAGTTCGACAAAGAGTATCTTCGAAAACTGATATCGTATCAGAAAATTTTGTCGCAACGTAATGCGCTCATCAAGCAATTCATTGAGCAACGGCAATTTAACTGGAGCTTGATCCAGGTTTTCGATATGCAAATGGTTGCCCCTTGCCAATATATTTTCGAAAAACGGAAATCATATCTGGAATCGATCATTTCGCATTTTAATCATTGTTATGGATTTTTATCCAACGACAAAGAAAATGTGGATATAAAATATGAGTCCGGATTGTTGTATCAGACGTATGATGAGGGAATTATACAATGTGAAACGGCTGATCGAAAATCAGGACACACCAATTTCGGGATTCACAAGGATGATTTTATTTTCACGATCAACAATCGTCCGATCAAGAAAATCGGATCACAAGGGCAGCAGAAATCATTCGCCATCGCCTTGAAATTGGCGCAATATGACTACATCTATTCGCAAAAAAAAGTAAAACCGATACTTTTATTGGATGATATCTTCGATAAATTGGACTTGCAGCGCATTCAACGGCTGTTGGAGTTGGTAGGGAAAGCGGAAATCGGACAGGTTTTCATCACCGACACGAGCGTTTCCCGGGTGAAGGAGATTTTGGGGACACATGGCATTGAAAATAAAATTTTTACGATTACACGCTGATACGCATGAACTACCTATCCATAGAAAAACTGACCAAATCTTACGGGGAAAAACTGCTTTTTGATCAAATCACATTCGGCATTGAAAAAGGACAAAAGACGGCGTTGATTGCCAAAAACGGCACCGGTAAAAGCACGCTGCTCAACATTATCGCCGGATTGGAAATTCCCGATAGTGGCGTGGTCGTTGCCCGGAACGACATCACTATTTCGTATCTGCCTCAAATCGATAGCTTCACGAACGATTATTCCGTGATCGACACGATTTTCGATAGCCAACTCCCTGCCATTCAAGCGATCAAGGAGTATGAAACCTGCTTGATGATGATGGAAAAGGAGCACTCCCAGGAAGTAAATCGGCGGATGGAGAAGGCGATTGAAACTCTCGACCGACTAAACGCTTGGGATATTGAGAGTCGGGCGAAAGAGATCCTTTCCCGTTTCGGCATCAACAATATTTTCCAAAACATCGGTGAGCTTTCCGGTGGCCAGCGGAAGAAAGCCTCTTTGGCGAAAACGTTGATTGAGGAAACGAACTTGCTGATTTTGGACGAACCGACCAACCATCTGGATATCGACATGATCGAGTGGTTGGAAGAATATCTCTCCACCTCCAACACGACTTTGCTGATGGTGACGCACGACCGCTATTTTTTGGACAAGGTGTGCAACAATATCATCGAATTGGAGAATACGCAACTCCATCAATACAAAGGAAAATACGATTATTATCTCGAAAAGAAAGCAGAACGGCTGACCAATGAAGCTGCCGAACATGAGAAGATTAAGCAGTTGTATGAAAAGGAGTTACAATGGGTGCACACCTCGCCGCAGGCTCGTACAACGAAAGCCAAAGCCCGTATCAATTCTTTTGAGAATTTAAAAGAAGAGGCATCTCAAAAAAGTGCTCAGAAACAGGAGGCTTTTAAAGTGCAAACCGAACGTTTGGGTAATAAGATATTGGAAATTGACAATATTGATTTCGCATACGGCGACAATGTGTTGCTGGATGATTTCTCGTATATTTTTAAAAAAGGAGAAAAATGCGGCATCGTCGGGAAAAACGGGACGGGAAAAAGTACTTTTTTGAAGCTGATCATGCGGGAACTGAAACCTGATGCGGGGAAAATCACTTCGGGGTTGACCATAAAGTTCGGCTATTTTTCGCAAGACGGCTTGGAAGTCAAAGGAAATAAACGCATTATCGATTTGGTTAAGGAGTACTCGGAGATGATTCGAACCGAAGGCGGAAATTTTATTGGAGCGTCTCAATTTTTGAACCATTTCGGTTTTAAATTCGAACAGCAATATACCTATTACGATGACCTCAGCGGTGGGGAGAAACGAAAATTGCATTTGCTTATCACCTTGTTGCAGAATCCCAACTTTCTCATCCTTGATGAGCCGACCAACGATTTCGACATCGACACACTGAATCTGTTAGAGGATTTCCTAACGCACTATAAGGGATGCCTGCTGATTGTTTCCCACGACCGTTGGTTTATGGACAAGTTGGTGGATCATCTTTTTGTGTTTGAAGGAAATGGAAAAGTGAAAGATCATTATGGAAATTATACGGAATTTCGAATAGAAAAGGATAAAGCGTTCCGTCTACAAAAAAAGATTGAGAAAGCAAGTCGGCCTGTCGAAGAAAAAATGCCCGAAAAGGCTGTGAAATCGACAAAATTAACCTATAAAGAAAAGAAAGAATTAGAAGAATTAGAAGCCTCAATCCCTGCGTTAGAAGCAGAAAAATTGGAAATCGAAGAGAAACTTTCATCGGGATTGGAGGATGTCATGCGGTTGACAGCCATTACGCAACGCTATCAAATCGTGATCGATATGTTGGAAGAGCAGTCGATGAAATGGTTGGAATTGAGCGAAAAGACAATCAATGATTAATTATTCACCTGAAAAAGATGGAATTTTACTACGTCCCCGATTTTTCCCCTGAATTTGTCGATCTTTCCCCCGAGGAGGCGAGACATTGCGTGAAGGTTATTCGTCATGTGGTGGGTGATTTAATTGTGATGGTCGATGGAAAGGGATGCCGGGCAAAGGGGACGATTGTTGCCATCAGTAAAGAACGTTGCCAGGTACAGGTGGAGGAAAGGGAAACCGTTAAGAATCAACGGGATTTCTCGTTGCATATCGCCGTGGCACCAACTAAGAACCGGGAACGGATCGAGTGGTTTGTGGAGAAGGCGGTGGAAATCGGCATCGAAAAGATCACTTTTCTGTTGTGCGATCATTCGGAGCGTCCCCGCATGGATATGCTACGGATGGAGCGGATCGCCGTGTCCGCCATGAAGCAGTCGCAGTCGACCACCATTCCCGAGATGCAAATTATTTCTTTCAATGAGCTTGTTGAGCAAGAAAAAAATACGGACAGCGACAAGATGATCGCCTGGTGTGAAGCTAGTGCGGAATCGGAGGAGTTAGCCACCCGAAATTTGTTAAAAAACGACATTTTGCTGCTGATCGGTCCGGAATGCGATTTTAGTCTGCGGGAAATCGAACTGGCGAGAAAATCCGGGTTTTCAGAAGTCCGATTAGGCCTGCGACGTTTGCGGACAGAGACAGCGGCGTTGTATGGGTGTTGCTTGGTTGTGGGGAAAAAGTTGGGGGATAGGAGTTGGAAGATAGGAGTTGGAGGTTAGGTGAAAAGTAGTATCTTTGTGAATAACAATTATAGTATAAAAAACCATTGATTATCTGTAAATTAGCATGGGCAATTTTTCTCACTTACACGTTCACACCGAATATTCATTTTTAGACGGGATGGCCAAGATCCCAGAGTTGATCGAAAAGGCATACCAAGACGGCATGCGCGCAATGGCGATCACCGACCACGGGAATATGTACGGCGTGCTTGATTTTGTGGGGCAAGTGGAGAAGTTTAACAAAAAAATCGATGATGTGGCGGATAAGTTCAAAAGCATTATCGGGTGCGAAGTGTATGTAGCGGCGAAAAGCCGGCACGACAAGTCTGGAAAGGAAGACAGAAGTGGACACCATTTGATCTTGTTGGCAAAAAACAAGACCGGCTATCACAACTTGTGTGCATTAGTGACGAAAGCTTACAGCGAAGGGATGTACTACACACCGCGGGTAGACAAAGAATTGCTTCGTCTGCATGCGGAAGGGGTTATTGCCTGTTCGGCTTGTCTGGGTGGCGAACTTCCGCAAGCCATTATACGGGATAATCAATTCAAAGGGCTGAACACGGCGATGGAGGAGTTGGAATTAGGCAATGCGAGAAAAGTGATAGAGGAGTTTCAGTCTATTTATGGTGAAGATTATTATTTGGAATTACAACGTAACGGTCATAAAGAACAGACGCAGGTGAATGCCGCCCTGCTTCATCTTGGGCAAGAGTGCGGCGTGAAGTGCATCGCCACTAACGACTCCCATTTTGTGGACAAAGAGGACGCAGATGCGCATAAGATGCTGATTTGCATTAACACACGAAAAGATTACAACCCGCAAGAGAGTATCTCTCAAGACGAGGATACGGACAAAGGCATGATCTATTCGGGGGAGGAGTATTTCAAAACCACGTCGGAGATGGAGGAACTTTTTTCCGACATTCCGTTTGTGATTACAAATACGCAAGAAATTGTCGACAAGATTGATATGATTTCGTTGAATGCTCCGGCCACGTTGCCTAAATTCGACATCCCCGAAGGATTTGCGGGCGAAGCGGAATATCTGGAGCATTTGGTGTGGGAAAAGGCGAAAGCGCGTTATCCGGAGATGAATGAGGAGACCCGTGAGCGTATAGCTTTCGAGTTGGGCGTGGTCAACGGGATGGGGTATCCCGGTTACTTTTTGATTGTGTGGGATTTCATGAAAGAAGGACGGGAGATGGGCATCCGGTTTGGCCCCGGACGTGGGTCGGCGGCCGGCTCAGCCCTGGCTTATTGTCTTGAAATCACTAATATAGATCCTATAAAGTATGACTTGCTGTTTGAGCGGTTTCTCAATCCCGACCGGATCAGTTTGCCCGATATTGACATTGATATTGATGATGCCGGACGAGAGAAGGTTATACAATATGTTATTGAAAAATACGGTGTGGAACGGGTGGCGCAAATCGTGACGTTCAATACGATGGCCGCCAAATCGGCGATTCGCGACTGCGCGCGGGTGCTAAAGCTTCCGCTGTCGGAATCCGACCACTTGGCCAAACTGGTGCCCGAAGGTCCCGGCGTGACTTTGAAGAAAGCGTTCGATGAGGTCAAGGAGTTGAAAGATGCGTATACCAATGGTTCGTCGTTAGTAAAAGACACGTTGCGGTTTGCCGTGAAACTGGAGGGAACGATCCGGAACAGCGGCGTGCACGCTTGCGGTGTCATTATAGGGAAAGATGATTTGAAAAACAGCGCGCCTTTATGCACCGCTAAAAACTCCGACACGATGGTTACGCAGTACGAGGGGAAATTGGTGGAAGACGCCGGATTTTTGAAGATGGACTTCCTTGGATTGAAAACCCTTAACATCATCAGTAGTGCACTCTACAATATCAAATTCCGTTTCGGTGAGGATCTCGACATCGATCATATTCCGTTGGACGATCCAGAAACCTACGAACTGCTGAGTCGTGGCGACACTACGGCGATCTTCCAGTTAGAAAGCCCCGGTATGCGAAAACATCTGCAGGAACTGAAACCGGAACGTTTCGAGGACATCATCAGTATGGTGTCCCTTTATCGTCCGGGACCAATGGACAACATCCCCAGTTTCATCAACCGGAAAAACGGGAAAGAGAAAATTGAATATCCTATCCCCGTGATGGAGAAATATTTGAGTGAAACATATGGTATTACGGTCTATCAAGAACAAGTGATGTTGCTCTCCCGTTTATTGGCCGATTTCACTCGGGGGGAATCTGATGTGCTTCGTAAGGCAATGGGGAAAAAACTTGACAAAGTTATGAACGAGATGGAGGGCAAGTTTTATGAAGGAGCCATGAAGAAAGGGTATGAAAAGAAGACCCTCGAGTTCATTTGGAGCGAGTGGCAGAAATTCGCATCTTATGCTTTCAATAAATCGCACGCCACGTGTTACGCCTACGTCGCTTACCAAACCGCTTATCTGAAAGCGCATTACCGTGCCGAGTTCATGGCGGCCAACCTCACCAACAATTTGGACAATTTGGACAAGATAACACAGCTTATCGAAGACACAACCAAGATGGGGATTAAGATCCTGAGTCCCGATATCAACGAGTCTGACTTGTCGTTTACGGTGAACAAAGCGGGTGACATTCGTTTCGGGTTGGCGGCGTTGAAGGGAATTGGCAGCACGGCCGTCGAATCGATCATTGAGGAGCGGAGCCAGAACGGTACTTTTCTCAATATTTTCGATTTCGCCAAACGTATAAACTTGCGGAAATGCAACAAGCGGGCGATTGAGGCGTTAGCGTTTTCCGGGGCTTTCGACAATTTCGACAATATCCACCGGGCACAGTTTTTCCATCTCGACGGCAGTGGACATTCGTTCATCGAAAAACTGATCAACTACGGCACGAAGGCGCAATCCAACGCTGGGCAAAATCAGTTTTCCATTTTCGATGAACAACCGGACATGGAGGAGCACACGTTTCCCGAAATTCCGCCCTGTGACCCGTGGCATTCCATTGAGCAGTTGCGATACGAGAAGGATGTCGCCGGATTCTATGTTTCCGGGCATCCGTTGGACATGTTCAAGTTAGTGATCGATCATTTTGTGAACACCAGTTTGACCGATCTGAACGATTCCGAGTACAAGAAAAAAATGCTCAATTATCCTGTCAATTTTGTCGGCATCGTTACCGAATCACAACGGATGCTGACCAAGACGAATAAGGATTACGGTAAGGTCAAGTTGGAAGATTATTCTGGGGAATATGAATGGATGATTTTTGGGGAGGATTACACCAAATATCGTCATCTTTTCGAGGTGGGCAAACAACTTTTCATCAAAGGGACATTTAAAGAACAGTTTCGAGGGAAAGATTACATCGGTGAACCGCGCTACAACCTCAACCCGCTGCAAATCTATTATTTACAAGATGCTTGTGGTCAACTCTGCAAGGAAGCCACATTGATTCTCAGCATCCGCGACATCACCAAACCACTTGCGTTCCAGCTCAACGAGTGTGCACAGAAACATCCAGGGAAAATCAACCTTACCGTAAAGATAATCTCCTCTGACGAGGAATTTAACTCCGAGTTTCGCAATTTTAACCTCAAAATCAATCCCGAGGAGTTCTATGCAAATCTAAATTTGAGGGTGCCCTACAAATTTGTGTTAAAATAACTCTCCTCACTTTTCAATTCCCACCTCTTTTAGTCCTAATCTCTCTCCTTCCTCCATCATCAATTTGATTGCGGCTTCGGGAGTGTTTTCGATGATGCCGTCCAAGATGGCTTCACGGATGGCGGTTTTGATGATGCCCACTTTCCGGGAAGGGGGCAGACCAAAAGTCCTCATGATCAGTTCGCCGTCCACAGGTGGTTGCCAGTTGCGCAGCCGGTCTTTCTCCTCGATCTCTTTTAATTTAACCCGTACTTTGGCAAAATTTTCAAGATATTGCGCCACCTTCTTTTGGTTTTTAGAGGTCACATCGGCTTCGCAAAGCAGCATCAGGTTGTCAATATCGTCGCCGGCGTCGAACAGCAGGCGTCGCACCGCTGAATCGGTGATCTCGTCTTCCACCAATGCGATGGGGCGCAGATGCAAGGATATCAGTTTTTTGACATATTTCAACTTCTCATTGATCGGCATTTTCAAAGATTTGAAAATCTTCTCTGCCATTTTCACTCCCACCACTTCGTGTCCGTGAAATGTCCAGCCGACATTGGAGCTATAACGTTTGGTCTTGGGCTTGGCGATATCGTGCAGCAAGGCTGCCCAAATCAGCCAAATATTGTCGGTCGTCATCCTGATTTTATCGACCACTTCCAATGTGTGGTAATAGTTGTCCTTGTGTCCGCGTCCTTCAATGGTTTCCACACCTTTCAATGTCAACAGTTCGGGAAGGAATTTTTCCAGTAATCCCGATTTTTCCAACAAGATGATCCCCCTGGAGGGCACGGGTGAGAGTAGTATCTTGTTAAATTCGTCCACAATCCGTTCTCGGGAGATGATATCCAATCGCTCGGCGTTTTCTTGGATCGCTTGGAAAGTTTCGTCCCAGATGGTGAAGTTGAGTTGTGAGGCGAACCGCACGGCGCGCATCATACGCAACGGGTCGTCGGAAAAGGTGATGTTCGGATCCAGCGGGGTGCGGATGATTTTATTTTCGATGTCTGTCATGCCGCCGAACGAATCGATAAGGTTTCCTTTCGTGTCGCTATTCAGGGATATAGCTAACGCATTGATGGTGAAATCCCTGCGGTTTTGATCATCTTCCAATGTGCCGTCCTCCACAACCGGTTTGCGGGAATCGGGATTGTAAGACTCGCGGCGGGCGCCTACAAACTCGACTACGGCGTCTTGGAAGGTGAACTGTGCCGTGCCAAAATTCTTGTACGTGTTCACCTGTATTTTCGGTGAGATGGCGCGTGCCACTGCCGTTGCCAGTTCGATACCGCTTCCTACCACTACAATGTCAATATCCTTTGAGCTGCGGTTCAAAAAAATGTCGCGTACTACACCGCCTACCGCATACGCCCGTACTCCCATCTCATCCGCAATCATCCCTGTCAACGCATAGACAGGGTGTTTCAATTTCGCTAAATAATCCATGGCGCAAAAATAGAGAAAAGATGGTTCATTGAGGAATAGAGAAATGGGGTGGGGAAATTAATAATGAATATTAAGATAGTAGGGGATGGAAAACCTTTTTTTCACCCTTTTCGTTCATCTTTCGGATAAAAATGTATTTTTGCAATCATTTATGTAGAAAAGATGAAAAACGTAAGATTAGCCGGACGGTATGCCAAAGCCTTGTTTGATTTTGCGATAGAGCAGAATCAAATAGAACAAGTTTACGAAGATATTTCACTGACCATGGGTTTGTTGAAGTTCAACAAGGAGTTGAACATTACCATTGAGTGTCCGGTGATTCCAGAATCTAAGAAAGTGAAAATTTTCACCGAGATTTTCGAAGGGAAGGTCTCAAAAGTCTCTTTCGGTTTCCTCCGGTTAGTGTTGGACAAAAAACGCGAACCCGCATTACTGCTTATTTGCGAGGAGTTTATCAAATTGTATTACAAACTGCATAACATCAAGGTGGTGCAATTTATCACGGCGCAACAGGCCAGCGAGGAAATTGTGGCAAATATGAAGACGCTTGTGGAAGAGAAAACCGGGGCGAATGTGGAAGTACAGACGATTATCACGCCGGGTATTATTGGCGGATTTATCATTAAAATCGGAGATTTTGTGTATGATGCAAGCATATTACGCCATGTAAACAAGCTCAAGCGCGAATTTTCACACAATATCTACCAAGCCGGCTTTTAATAGCAAGACAATTCACAACATTTAGTAATATAAAAACAGGAATATATGGCTGAGATTAAACCCTCTGAAGTAACCGCAATTTTGCGTCAACAGTTAATCGACCACAATTTTCAGTCCGAACTGGAAGAAACCGGCAGTGTCTTGATTGTGGGTGACGGTATCGCCCGTGTTTACGGATTGCAGAACGCACGCTCCGGCGAGCTGGTGACCTTTGAGAAGAACAACAGTACGGTGATGGGCATCGTGCTCAACTTGGAAGAAGACAACGTGGGGATCGTGTTGTTGGGCGATTCCAAAGAGATCAAGGAGGGCGACCTTTGCCGCCGCACCGGACGGATCGCATCCATCAACGTGGGTGAAGGTTTGCTGGGGCGCGTAATCAACACGTTGGGGCAACCTATTGATGGAAAAGGGGAAATTGAAGGAACACTTTATGAGATGCCCATTGAGCGGAAAGCACCTGGTGTTATTTTTAGACAACCAGTGAAAGAACCGCTGCAAACGGGCTTGAAAGCGGTCGATGCCATGATCCCTATCGGACGGGGACAACGTGAGTTGATCATTGGCGATCGCCAGACTGGAAAGACTGCCATTGCGATCGACACGATCATCAACCAAAAAGAGTTTTATGAAAAAGGACAACCGGTATACTGCATCTATGTTGCTGTGGGACAGAAAGGTTCGTCCGTTGCCAATATTGTGAAAACCTTGACGGAGAGCGGAGCCATGGACTACACTGTGGTGCTGGCGGCCAACGCTTCCGATCCGGCGGCGATGCAGTTTTACGCACCTTTCGCCGGTGCTGCGATCGGCGAGTTTTTCAGAGATACCGGTCGACCTGCTCTCATTATCTATGACGATTTGTCGAAACAAGCCGTGGCGTACCGTGAGGTTTCCTTGCTGCTCCGCCGCCCCCCGGGCCGCGAGGCATACCCCGGCGATGTGTTCTACCTCCACTCCAGATTACTGGAGAGAGCGGCGAAGATCATTGAATCGGATGAGATTGCGGCGAACATGAACGACCTGCCCGATGTGCTCAAACCGATGGTGAAAGGAGGCGGCTCACTGACGGCGCTTCCCATCATCGAAACGCAAGCTGGTGACGTTTCCGCTTACATTCCCACTAATGTAATCTCGATCACCGATGGCCAGATTTTCTTGGAGAGTTCCCTGTTCAATGCCGGTATTCGTCCTGCAATCAATGTGGGGATTTCCGTATCACGGGTTGGTGGTAATGCGCAGATCAAGGCGATGAAGAAGATTGCGGGTCGATTGAAACTCGACCAGGCGCAATATCGCGAATTAGAGTCGTTCTCTAAGTTTGGTGCCGATGTGGACCAAGCCACCAAGAACGTGTTGGACGTTGGCGCGCGCAACGTGGAGATTTTGAAACAACCGCAATACACGCCCTATAGAGTGGAAGAACAGATCGCCATTATCTATTGCGGGGTCAATGCATTGCTGCAAAAAATACCCGTGAACCGAATCAGGATGTTCGAACAGGAGTTTATCCAAACGCTGAACGAGAACCATGCCGACCTGTTGGTGAAGATCAAAACCAGCGATTTGACACCGGAAATTACCGAACAGCTGACGAAAGTTTGCAAGGTAATAGCGGCAAAATACTAAACTTAATTTCCGGAATATGGCAAGTTTAAAAGAAATCAGAATACGCATTGCATCGGTATCTTCCACGCAGAAGATCACCAGTGCCATGAAGTTGGTGTCAGCAGCCAAATTACGGCGTGCCCAGCTATCGATTGTGAGCCTCCGGCCTTACGCCAATAAACTCAACGAGATCCTTTGCCATCTGTCGGATGCCATCAAGGAGGTGGAACAATTCCCGTTGTTGGAAAAACGGAAAGAGGAGAAAGTGGTGGTCGTGGCGATCACCTCGAATCGCGGATTGTGTGGAGCGTTTAACTCCAACATTGTGAAGGAAGTGAATGCGCTGATCCGTGAAAAATACGATGCGCAAGACCAGGACGGCAATCTGGAGATCGTATGCATTGGTAAGAAAGGATACGAGCAGCTATCTAAGAATCACAAGATTAGATTATGCAGCGACACGTTGACCGATTCACCGTCATTCACTGATCTGATGACGATTGCGGAGTCGCTGATGAATGACTTTCTGGCGAAGAAGATCGACAAGGTGGAAGTGGTTTACAATCAGTTTGTGAATCCGGCCACGCAGCGGATCACCAATGCGGTTTTCCTGCCCATCCAAAATCTGGACACAGGCGTGGAAGATTGTGCCACCGATTACATTTTCGAACCATCGAAAGATGAGTTGCTACAGGAGTTGATCCCGAAGATTTTGAAACTGCAACTCTATAAGATGTTGATAGACTCCGTGGCTTCGGAGCACGGTGCCCGGATGACTTCCATGGCGAAAGCGACCGACAATGCGACCGAGATTTTGAAAGAGTTGAAACTGAAATACAACAATGCGCGGCAAACAGCCATCACCAACGAATTGCTTGAAATCATCAGCGGAGCAAACGCCTTGGATGGGTAATGTTCAATGACTCAACAAGTCAGTCATTGAAAGATCGTTGAGGAATGAAGGATATGATTTGTTGACAGAGCCAACTTCATCAAACTCCACAGTGTTATCCAGCGCAAACAGACTAAAAGCCATAATGATCCGATGATCGTTATGGCTTTTGGATTTCAAATGACGGTTTTTGGGACATGTATGTGGTATTATTTTCAGAAAGCCTTTTTTTTCAGAATATTCCATCTTTGCGAACGAGGAGAGTTCTCGCACAAGAATATCGGTTCGGCGGGATTCTTTAGAGTTGAGGTTTTGTATACCGGTTAATGTCAATGTTATGCCGGCGCAAACAGCAAAAACAGCCAACAACGGCGCTGTGTCAGGATTGTTTCGTAAATCGAAATTAGCAAACAAGTTCACTTTTCCACCTATGAACTCGTCAACTTGCTTACTTGTCAACTTGTTTACTAACTTTACTCCCCTTTCCTCAAACTGCGACGTCACCCCGAATTGCTCAAACCACGTGGCAACGATTCGGTCACCTTGCAGGCTGTTGTTTTTTAGATTGGGTAGAAAACAAGAAATATTTGGATTGAGGGCGACATAACAATACCAGAACAGTGCCGCACTCCAATCCGCTTCAATCTCGGCATATTTAAATTCCCCATTATCCATATTTTCGATAATTTTTTCCGTCATGCGAATGTAATTACAGGAAGGTGGTGGAGTAGGGGAGATCTCTAATTTTTGTAACCCCAACTTCTTAGAAGATAGTAATAAAGCACTGGCAAACTGACTGCTTTGGCTGCAATCGATTCGCATTTTTTCAGCGTGTAGCGGCTTTCCCGTGATACGAATTGAGGAAAGGGCAAGTGGAGAAGTGGACGAGTTTTGCTTGTCCCCTTCTCCACTCGTCCACTCGTCCACTGAAATCCCGGCTCCAACTTCCAACAAACTGTCAATAAGTGGTTTGATTGGACGGGAAAGGTTGCGCTGTGTGCCTGTCAGTCGCCATTTTCCCTCGGTTGTGGCTAACAGTGGCAGGAAGAAGCGGAATGCGGCCCCACAATCCTCCACATCAATGGTCACGAAATCAGAAAAATCGGTAGCCTTGTCGATAACATGTAGGCTCTTCGCCACGATTTGCACATCGCGCGCCTCTTTTTCATCGACAGGAAGCATAATCTTCTCTTTTTGGTAACAATATATCAAACAGCGGATTAGTATACTTTTGGAGCGGTTGAGGTGGATGGTCAATTGGGTGGCGTTTCTGTTTCGGAGGTCGATGATCATGAGAATGAAAATTGTGAGTACAAAAATAGGGAAAACAATAGTTCTGGGTGGGTATTCACAGTATCGTATTTTTTTGTTTATTTGTTGGGACATTTGAAAACTGTATTAATTCAATAATCCGATAATTATCATGAAAAAGCTTAAAAAAGGAGATTCCCACGTAGAAAAAATGCGATTCACACAAGAGAACGTGAATATTTTCGCTGAGATTTCGGGTGATAGCAACCCAATTCATCTCAATGCCGAGTATGCGGCGCAAACGCCATTCGGGAAGCCGATCGTGCACGGTTTCTTTGCCGGAGCGGTGTTCTCGAAAGTGTTTGGCACGCAGTGGCCGGGCGAAGGAACGATTTATATGTTTCAAGACATGGCATTCAAAGCCCCTGTTTTCGTGGAACATGACTATTACGCAAAGTTCGAGGTTCTGGAGGTGGATGAGGTGAAAAAACGCGGCGTGATTCAATGTGTTTTGGAAGATGCAAACGGGAAAATCGCCATTATCGGGCAGGCGAAATTAATGCATACCGAAAGATTTTAATCCGTACCATGTTATAATTTTTCCAGAATTCATCTAAACTTTTTTCTTTTCTTCACTTTTTTCAGAAGTATCACCATAAATGCTATATAGTTGAAGCTCATCCAGCTTGAAATAGTCGTATCAAACCTGTTCAGCAAGGTTCTGTAGCTATCCATCCAAGCATTTGTTCTCAACATCATACAAGTCATGGTGATTTCCTGCCATTCTCCATTTTTGCACCATTTGCGGAAGTGCCAAAATACGGATTTATAACTCAATACAACTTCTGAAAATAGACTGCTCACGGGAAGATATGCCCATTGAATACCGGTCTTTAGATTGTAAAGAATAGCATTAACTATTTCCACAAGCTGACTCTTGGTGGTATAACCTCGTTTGGCCACTGATAAATGTGGTAATATCTCCATTTTAATTGTATCTTTGTCGAGTACTTGGTA
>JAITVP010000105.1 GCA_031285725.1 Bacteroidales bacterium | reverse complement strand
TCCTTCAGATTCCATCTCACGATGGACACCCTTGGCTTTGGCTAAACACTTCCCACTATCAGGGTGTGTCAGGGACTTGCACCCGTTAGAATATACCCATGCTGGGCGAACCAAAAAAGGACTGAATGTATTTCACTCATTCAGTCCTTTCTATTATAAATCATTGAATATTATTTCTTGTTCGGTTGCAAGAACGGATACGTGTAGTCCGTGAAAGGGAGGAGGGTTTCTTTGATACAGCGGGGGCTGACCCAGCGGTACAGGTTTAATGCACTGCCGGCTTTGTCATTGGTGCCGGATGCCCTAGCACCACCGAAAGGTTGGTTACCCACTACAGCACCTGTCGGTTTGTCGTTGATATAGAAGTTTCCGGCCGCATATTTCAACGTTTCAAAGGCTTCCAACATAGCGTAACGATCTCTGGCAAAGATAGAACCGGTCAATGCGTAGGCTGACGTTGTATCACACAAATGCAAAGTTTCGGTATATTTCTTGTCTTCATAAATATAAACCGTCATCACCGGCCCGAACAATTCCACAGACATGGTGTCGAAATCGGGGGTTTTTGCCTCGATCAACGTGGGTTCGATGTAGTAACCCACGGATTTATCGTAACCACCGCCGAACACAATCTCGGCATCTTTCGATTTTTTCGCTTTATCAATGTATTTTGTGATCGTATCGAATGCTTTTTCATCAATCACTGCATTCACAAAATTGGTGAAATCACGCACGTCACCCATTTTCACGGTTTGCATCATGCTGTTGATCTCTTTCAACGTATTCTTCCATAATGATTTTGGGATGTATGCTCTGGACGCTGCCGAGCATTTTTGTCCTTGATACTCAAACGAACCGCGCACGATGGCTACAGCCAATTCGAGGGGGTCAGCGGATTTGTGTGCAAAAATGAAATCTTTTCCACCCGTTTCGCCCACGATTTTCGGATAGGTTTTGTATTTTTCCACATTGTTGGCGATCGTTCTCCAGAAATTGTTGAACGTGGAGGTGCTTCCTGTAAAGTGAACACCCGCAAAATCAGGAGAATTGAACACGATATCGCTGATCACGGCACCACTTCCCGGCAAGAAGTTAATCACGCCGTCAGGCAATCCCGCTTCTTTCATGATCTGCATGATGTAATAGTTGGAAAGGATAGCGGTGGTCGCCGGTTTCCAAACGGTCACGTTGCCCATCAACACCGGAGCAATATTCAAGTTGCAAGCGATCGCTGTGAAGTTGAACGGAGAGATCGTATACACGAATCCTTCTAATGGGCGGTATTCCAACCGGTTGATCACAGTGTTGTCGGAAACGGGTTGTTCCGCGTAAATCTGAGAAGCGAAATAAGCGTTGAATCTCAAGAAATCAATGGCTTCGCAAGGTGCGTCGATTTCAGCTTGATATGGATTTTTGCCTTGTCCCAGCATGGTCGCCGCATTGATCACGTATCGGTATTTTTTAGCCATCAGCTCAGCTGCTTTCATCATAATCGAGCAACGATCAACCCAAGGCGTGTCTTCCCACTCTTTTTTCGCTTTCATTGCAGCTTCAATAGCCATGTGAACCTCTTTCTCTGTCACTTGGTGGTAGTTAGCCAGTACATGACCGTGTTCGGTCGGCATAACAACTTTACCCATTTTGCCGGTTTTAACTTCTTTTCCACCAATAATCAATGGAATTTCGATTGCTTTTTTGTATTGTCTTTCCAACTCTTCTTGCAAGAGCTTCCGCTCCGGCGTTCCAGATGCATAAGAATAAACTGGCTCGTTTTTAGGTTCTCTAAATTGAAAAATGGCATTGTTCATAAATTTCTCTTTTTGTTATTTATAAAAATTTTCGTTCATAAAGGTGGGCAAAGATAGGAAAAATAAACTACTCGTCCAACTAATTCACTATCTGAAAATTAATCGGCAATCTGTAGTATGTCCGGACGGTTTTTCCGTGGAGTTTCCCCGGTTTCCAGTTGGGCATGGCATTGACCACCCGCAAGGCTTCCGCATTAAAAACTTCCGCAGTGGAGGTATTAATCTTCACGTTGGAAGGCTTTCCATCCCGCTCGATGATGAACTCCACGATGACCATGCCGGGGAGATTAAGGTCGGCAGCCACTTTTGGATAAATCAAGTTGTCGCTTAGGAACTTGTATAATGCCGCATTGCCGCCCGGAAATTCCGGCGATTCTGTGGGATATACAATCGGCGGATCATCATCGGATATGATTTCCGGAATAGGTTCAATTTCTATGTACTGCTCAATGGCCGCATTTGGATTGATATCCACCCCAAAGATCTTGTCAATGTCAATAGTCATGTCCACGTCTCTCTGGACAATACTGATGATGGCTTCGACGGGGGGAGCGGGAGGAGGGGGAGGAGGCGGTGTTTGATCGGTAGAAATCACGTCCACGGGGATCTCAATGTTACCGGGATCAATGAGAACGAGACCGGGAGCGTTGTCTTGAGTCGCAAACAATTCCATTCCAACATAAACAAGTCCTACGGCGAGGACTAAACCGAGAGCCAAGAAAGTACTTTTTTTGCTCTCAAGGTCACCTTTGGTTGATTTTTTTGTGCGCATGACAGTTTAATTTTAAAGGGTTAATACTATGTGCAGAAAATTGAACCCTTTTCCATGTCGATTTAGTATGCAAGGAATAAAAAAAAGTGAGGGAGTTTAAATTCCATCACTTTCTTGTTGGAAGTTTAGCGTTTGGGGTTAGGAGTTTAATACCATTTCCCACTTAAACTATTAACTGATCACTGTTAATTGCAATTATTCTCCAATAATCGTCCTATATCCATTTGCGTCCAACAGGTCTTTCATTTCCGACTCATCGATCATTTTAATCTTGATGATCCAGCCTTCGCCGTAGGGGTCGGAATTCAACAGATCTGGGGCATCTTCCAAGGCTTTGTTAAACTCAAGGATTTCGCCGCTGACCGGCATAAACAGATCTGAAACGGTTTTTACCGCTTCCACGGTGCCGAACGGTTTACTGCGTTGCATCGTTTCGCCTTCGGTTGTAACATCCAAAAACACAACATCTCCCAATTGATCTGTCGCATAAGAGGTGATACCCACGTATGCAACGTCTCCATCAATTTTCAACCATTCGTGGTCGCAAGAGTACTTTAAATTTTCAGGTAAATTCATGATTTTTAATTTTTTTAAACGGTCATTACTTCTTTTTCTTTCGCATCAACCATCTTGTCTATTTTAGCAATAAACTCATTGGTCAGCTTTTGTATATCATCTTCTAATTTTTTCACCTCATCCTCCGGTGTGCCGGAATCTTTCAGTTTTTTGGCGATTTCATTGGCGTTTCTCCGTATATTACGTATACTCACTTTATTTTGTTCAGCCTCTTGCTTCACTTTTTTCACCAACTCTTTTCGACGTTCTTCGGTCGGTGTTGGAATCACGATGCGGATATATTCGCCGTTGTTTTGCGGGGTGAATCCGAGGTTGGCAGTCAAAATCGCCTTCTCAATCGCTGGCACCAACGCCCGTTCCCACGGCTGGATGATGATCTGTTTCGCATCCGGTGTGTTGATGTTGCCCACCTGCTCAATCGGCGTAGGGTTGCCGTAATAGTCCACTTTCAACCCATCTAACATTTGCGGCGACGCCTTTCCGGCGTGCACTTTCTGTAACTCTTTATCAAAAAAGGAGACTGTGCTTGCCATATTCTCCTTCACCTGCTCCAGGCAACTCTTAGTATCTTCCGTCATAACTATTTATTGTTTAATTGTTTAGTCGTTTCGTTTTTATTAGGCAATTCAACGGTTCAACGACATTTTATCACTACACGTTTAACCTCAAACTTCCAACTCTTAACTTTCTGTCAATTTATTCACCTCTTTTTCCTTTCTTTCAATTTCCTTTTTCAATTCTGTTAATTCTTTATCAAGTAATGATTTATTCCATTTGTACACAATGAAATAGTGTCCAATGATAGCGATCAGCCAAGCGATCGAAAGAAAGAGGACGGCATTCAGTACTGGTTTTCCAGCATCGCTGCCCCGGAATACAAAATACCAAATCACCCAAAAGAAAAGATTGACTAAAATGAAGATGCCGGTGTGGATTTTAAAACCGGCGCGTTTGGAGGCTCGTTTCACTAATTTTTCTTCCGAATAGTCGTTGTTATTCATGGTTTTATGTTTTTAATGAAGTGGTTAATCCAACAATGTACCAATGTTTTCTCCGGATAATATTTTTTTTAGATTCCCTTTCACATTGGCGTTATAAATACACAATTTCATCCCATTTTCCTGGCATAATGTGAAAGCGGTCAAATCCATGACACGCAGATTACGCTCGTAGGCTTCGGTGTATGATAAATGTGAAATTTGGGTTGCGTTGGGATTTTTCTCTGGATCGTCGGTATATACACCATCCACGCGAGTGCCTTTCAGCAGCAGGTCGGCATTGATTTCCACAGCTCGCAACGCCGCACCCGAATCGGTAGTAAAGAACGGATTTCCCGTACCGCCTCCGAAAATGACTACCCAGCCATCCCGCAAGTAACGTTCCGCTTGTTGATAATAGATTTTTTCGCCAACCCCTTCTATTGCCATGGCAGTCATCGTTCTGGCAGTTATATTGATCTCTTTTAGCACCGTTTCCAACGCCATGGCGTTGATGATGGTCGCCATCATGCCCATGTAATCACCTTGCCTACGGTCGAATCCCGCCCCGGCGCCTTTTACACCCCTGAAGATATTGCCCCCCCCAATCACCACGCCTACCTGAACACCCATCTCCACTGCGGATCTTATTTCTTCGGAAAAATGCCTAATAGCTTCATAATTAATGCCATAACTGTCATTTCCCATGAACGATTCGCCGCTTAATTTCAATAGTATTCTGCCGTATTTCATTGTTCAAAAATTTCGCGCAAATATACAATTAATTTTTGGGGAGAAGCTAACAGGTACAGGGCAAACGCATTAAAAATCTTCATTTCATATTCATACGATGAGATCATTTTGTACACATACAATTGGTGATATTTTAAATGCTTGTATGTGCTTTGTATTTATATTTTTGTATAATTTCCACATTATCAAATATTTAAAAGAAATCTGAAACCTGAAATCTGAAACCTTATCCCATCCAAGGAAAGACGAGCGGAAAATAAGCCTTAGGAGAAAGCGGAAAATAGCCGGCTGGGATCACAACTACCTTTGGGCAATATTGGGATTTGTGAAGCGGTAACGCCTCTCTTGCCTGCCTGCAAATGTTTTATTGTCACTGTTTTGTTCGTTTTGCGGGAAACGAATGCTTTTTTATTCCATCGTTTTCCAAACAAATGCCGGAAAATGGACAATGAATGGCTGATCCGACTTCAATATATTGCTTTTTTTCCTGTATCTGAAAGATTTAGCCCGTGAATATTTTTTTAATGCGTTTGCCCTGGCAAAATATGGATAGAAATAATTCATTTTTTTATCTTTGCACGTTTTTAACTGTTGTCATTATAACATTAACATTAATATAAAAAACTATGAGAAAATTAGTAATTATCGCATTCATTTGCAGTATTTTAACCGGCAAACTCTTTGCACAGGGGTATTCTTTCGAGTCCGTGCCGAATGACGACCTCAAGGCCAGAATTTACACATTAGACAACGGATTGAAAGTCTATATGTCCGTAAACAAGGCGGAACCGAAAGTCCGGGTCACCATAGCAACTAATGCGGGCAGCAAGCTCGATCCTGCGGAAACTACCGGATTGGCGCACTATTTCGAACACCTGATGTTTAAAGGATCGGAACACTTTGGAACGAGCAATTATGCGGTGGAAAAACCGCTGTTGGACGAGATCGAGGTGCTTTTCGAAGAGTATCGGAAAGAGACCGACAATAAAAAACGCCGTGACATTTATCGTAAAATCGATAGTGTTTCGCAATTGGCTTCTAAATATGCTATTCCGAACGAGTATGACAAATTGATGTCAATCGTAGGTTCAACGTTCACGAATGCAGGTACTTGGGTTGATTTCACCAATTATTATGAAGAGATTCCGAGCAACCAATTGGATAACTTCTTCCTCATCCAAGCGGATCGTTTTCAATATCCGGTGTTGCGCCTCTTCCACACTGAGCTGGAGACCATTTACGAAGAGAAAAACATGACTTTGACCAATGACGGTCGCCGGGTAATGGCATCCATGATGGAAGGGATGTTTCCTAACCATCCTTACGGAACGCAAACGACCATCGGTACACAGGAACATTTGAGAACTCCTTCCATCACCAATGTGAAAAAATTCTTCGATACATATTATGTGCCTAACAATATGGCGATTATCATGGCGGGCGATTTCGATCCCGATGAAACGATCAAGATCATCGACAAATATTTTGGAAAGATGGAGTACAAAGAACTCCCGAAATTCACGTACACACCGGAAACGCCAATCACGAGTTCCGTGGTGAAAGAGGTGGTGGGTAAAAGTGCCGAGAACCTTTCTATTGCTTGGCGCGTGGCAGATCCCCGTTCCGAAGACTATCCGTTGATGATTTTGACCGAGATGATTTTGACTAATGGTCATGCGGGGTTGGTTGACTTAAATATCAATCAAAAACAGCGCGCGTTGAACGCCGGTTCGTATCCGATGGTGTTGCACGATTACTGTTACGTGCAGATGGTGGCCAGTCCGAAAGCGGGTCAAACGTTGGATGAGGTGAAAGAGATCCTATTGGAGCAAATCGACAAATTACAACAAGGCGATTTTCCGGAATGGCTGTTGAGTGCTTGTGTCAATGATTTAAGAGTCAGAGAGATACAGGAATGTGAAAAAAATGATGGGCGGGTAAGCATTATGGAAGAGGCGTTCTCATTGGGCATTTCGTGGAAAGACAAAGTGAACGAAGTTGAACGGATGAGAAAATACACGAAACAAGATGTGGTGAATTATGCGAAGAAATATTTCGGCAGAAATAATTATGTGATTGTATACAAACGCAAAGGTGAACCTACCGACATTGAGAAAATCAAAAATCCGAAAATCACCTCAATCTCCATTGACCGCGACAGCAAATCCGATTTCGTGAAGATGATTGAAGAGCGGGAAGCGCCCAAAATTCAACCGGTATTTATCGATTTTAACAAAGATATTCATAGCATGGATGTTAAAAACGGCGTGAAATTGTATTTCAACAAAAATGAAGATAATGACCTTTTCAACCTCAGCTACTATTTCAAAATCGGAAAAGGACAAGACAAGTACCTGGAGTTGGCCTCAACCTATTTGGATTATTTGGGAACGGACAAGTACACAGCGGAGCAACTGAAAGAAGAGTTCTACAAAATCGGATGTACTTACACGCTGTCGGCGTCTTCAACGCAAAGCGGGGTGACGATCTCCGGATTGTCGGAAAACATGGAAAAGGCGATAGATCTTTTCGAGCACGTGATTGCCCATGCACAACCTAATCAAGAGGCGCTGGACAATGTGGTGGATGATGTTTTGAAATTGCGGGATAATGCGAAACACAACCCGAACAGCATGGCGGCGTATTTGATGCAATACGGAACGTATGGAACGGAGTCGGAATATTTTGTCAACTTCATCTCTGAAAAGGAGTTGAAAAGTTTGACCCCGGAATTTTTGATCGGTAAATTGAAAGAGTGGATCAACTATAAGCATCTTTGTGTGTATTATGGCCCGCAGGATGCAAAGGCTGTGGCGGCTTCCATCGTCAAATACCACAATCTGGACAATCTGAAAGAGACGCTTCCGGAAGTGATCTTCACTCCGCAACGTCCCGCCTCAGATCGCGTGTTCGTGGCACATTTCGATTTTCCGCAAAACATCCTTTACACCGTGGGAATTGGTGGAAAATATGACAAAAAACTCTCACCGGTGGTGAGTTTGTATAACGACTATTTCGGCGGCAGCATGAATTCTATCGTGTTCCAAGAGCTGCGCGAATCCCGTTCGTTGGCTTATAGTGCGGCGGCATTCTACATCTCTCCGGATCGCCCGGCTGATCCTTACCGTAACCTCACTTTCATCTCTGCCGGTCCCGATAAACTGAACGAAGCAATCACGGCGTTCAACGACCTTCTCGCCAATATGCCGCTGAATGACAATTCATTCAAAATCGCAAAAGATGCGGCAATCAACACGATGGCCACCCAGCGCATCTCTCCCAAATTATTGGTATGGACCTATTTGGATTGGGTGGATTTCGGTTTCACCGATGATCCCAGACGGGAACAGTTCGGCGCTTTGAAAGACTTGACGATGAACGATATGAGCAAGTTCCAGAAACAGTACATCGCTCCTCTCCCGAAAACCTACATCATCGTAGGTAACACCGCCAACATGGATATGAAATTCTTGAAAAGCCTTGGAAAAACGAAAGTATTGAAAGAAAAAGTGTTCTTTGGATACTAGGAGTTCAATAACTCAATCATTTTAATATAACTCAATGACTCCATAATTCAGTGACTCAATCATTGAATTATGGAGTTATTGAGTTATGGAGTTATTGGGTATCCTTCCAATTTCCTCCGAAAAAATTACCCCTCTTTCCCTTAAAAAAATCATATTTACGTATAATTTACTCATAATCAGTAAGAAAAAATTTTCATATTTCTTGCTGTGCGTATTGAAAACGCATTACTTTTGCTGCGTACTAATACACTAATACACCAGTGCAATAAAACGGCAAGATAAAGAGACGGGAAAAGTAATATAATATATAAATCTTAAAAACAAAACATCATGAAAAATCCAAGAACCATCAGCAACGCAAACAGAGTTAGAACCCTCAAAAACAGAAGAAGAGCAAGAGCCAACCGACCGAATCTTTCTATATACCAATTGATCAGTATTTAGAGCAAATTACAAACCTTAATAACATAAAACAATGATCAACCTAAGAAATATCACTTTCGGGTACTCGAAAAAGAGAACGCTTTTTCAGGATCTGAGTCTGGAACTGACACCCGGGCACATCTACGGATTGTTAGGTAAAAACGGTGCCGGAAAGACCTCCCTGCTGAAAATCATGTCGGGACTTTGTTTCCCACAAAACGGTGAACCAGTGATTATGGGCTTGCGCGCCGAGAAACGCTATCCCGAAGTGCTGAGCAATCTCTACTTCGTGCCGGAGGAACTCTACACGCCGCATCTGAAATTGGCGGAATACGTGAAAGTGTACGCACCGTTCTACCCCGGTTTCAACCATGCCCAATTCGAACATTATATGAACGAGTTCGAAATGGATAACGTGGACGGCTATATCGATAAATTGTCGCACGGACAGAAAAAGAAAATCCACATCGCTTTTGCGCTGGCCACCAATGCACAAGTGCTGATCATGGACGAACCCACCAACGGATTGGACATCCCGTCCAAAACGATCTTTCGCCGGATCATGGCCTCGGTGGCCAATGAGAATCAGCTGATCATCATCTCCACCCACCAGGTGCGTGACCTGCATAGCCTCATCGATGCTGTGATTTTGTTAGACAACGGCGAGGTGATCTTCAACGAAACCACGGATGCTATCACCGACAAGTTGGTTTTCAAAATCGTGGACGATCCCAATGACACGATGGAAAATCTCTATCAAGAAGAGAGTCTCAGGGGGAAAACAGTGGTATGCGAAAACGTCAACCACGAGGAGAGCAAACTGGACATTGAGCTTTTCTTCAACGCCATGATGAACAATAAACACAAGATGAAAGAAATTTTTAACCGTTAAAAAAGTAGAATTATGATACAGACATTTTCATTTAACAGAGTAAAACTTCTTTTCACAAAATATTTTGTGGAAAGATGGCGTAGCGACCTCCGCGATTTTGCAATGGTTTTCGCTTTTTGCGCCGTTTGCGGATGGAACTATGGCGCTGCAAACATCGGAGTATTTTTCGTGATACTGTTTACCCTGATCGCAGCATCCAAGACTTTCTCCATGTTCAAAAACAGAGCTCACGGCTTTGATTACCTGTTGGTTCCCGTCAATACATTAGAAAAAACATTCACTGGGATTGTGTTGTCGCACATCTATCGGATTCTCCTCTATTTTATCGCTTTCGTATTGGGACTAGAATTGGGTTCGTTCCTCTATTCGTTCCATCCTTCAAATGATACAGGTATATTAAATATCGGCAAGGTTTTAGCTTGGATACCAACATATTGGAACTATATCTTGTCCTTTTTCGCTGCATTGTCGCTTTTCGTTTTCGCATCCGTGTTTTTCAGGAAATCCGCTTTCGGGAAAACGCTGCTTTGCTATTTCGGATTCGCTTTGATCATCGTCATCGTCACCGTAACTATTATCACTGCGATGATGAAAAACATAGTTATGGATCCTAGCATTAATGCATGGGCTTTCACCATGCAGGATTATGAGTTTACATTTAAAAACATGACACTTTTAGGAAAAATATCAACCGTTGGCAGCAATATTTTCATCATATTGTTTGGCTGGGTGATGAGTTTCTTAAGATTAAGAGAAAAGGAGGCCTAACATGAACTTTAATGAACAACAACCCATATACGTGCAAATTGCCGATTACGTGTGCGAGCATGTGCTATCGAAAAAATGGAAGGAGGGGGAACGTGCGCCGTCGGTAAGAGAACTGGGTGTCTCTTTAGAAGTGAACCCCAACACGGTTTTGCGTTCGTACGACTTTTTACAGAATTTAGAGGTTATCACCAACAAACGCGGCGTGGGCTATTTTATCCAGGAAAACGCCACCGGAAAGATCATCGGTTTCAAGAAAAATCGTTTCTTTGATGAGGAATTACCACCCATCTTCCGAAACATGGAGTTGCTCCAAATTAACATGAAAGAGGTGGAAAACGCATACAATATATTTAAAAACAATCAATAAAAGATAGCGTCATGAAAAAAATAACCAATAAAATACTGATCGTAGCCATAACAATACTCTTTGTCGTCTATTTCGCTTTTTTTTCCTACCTGGTGAGCTCAATGCTCAACGGCACCATACTCCATTTTTTGGAGACATTTTTTGTAATCGATGGTCAAGACAAAGTCGAAGGTACCGCCAAATATGGAGACTATAAGATATTGGAGCAGATTGAGGTGGATACGGAGGCGGATACGGTGACATTTGAAAAAAATAGATAGCGAGAAGTATGCTAAAAATAAATGACCAAAAAATAAATAATATGAGAAAATTAATCACAGTTTTTTTTAGTTTATGTATCCTGGTCTTCGGTTTATCCGCAATGGCACAGGATTTGAACGCTCCGATCAATCCCGATCCGAATGTGAAGGTGGGAAAATTGGACAATGGTTTAACCTATTATTTGCGGGTGAACAAGAAGCCCGAAAACCGGATTGAGTTCAAGTTAGCGGTGAACGCCGGTTCCATGCAGGAAAACGAAAACCAACTGGGCTTGGCACACTTCACTGAGCATATGGCTTTCAACGGAATCGAGGGGTTTCCGAGTAATGAGGTCGTAAGCCAGTTGCAAAACATCGGTGTTGCTTTTGGACGGGATTTGAATGCGTACACCTCTTTCGATGAAACGGTATACATGGTTCAGATGCCTTCGGATGACCAGAAGCATATCGACATGGGGCTGAACATTCTTTACGGATGGGCCACCGCATTGTTGATGAACAACGAAGAGATTGACAATGAGCGCGGTATCATTGTAGAGGAGTACCGGATGGGTTTGGGTGCCAGCGACCGAATGCGCAAAGAGTGGTTTCCGGTGATTTTAGCCAACTCCCGCTACGCCGACCGAATGCCAATCGGCACACTGGAGGTTATTGAAGGATTTGAGCACCAGACCATAAAAGATTTCTATAGTGACTGGTATCGTCCGGATTTGCAAGCGGTGGTCATCGTGGGCGATTTCGACATCGAGCAAATGGAGAAAGCGGTGAAGGAAAAATTCGGCAAGATTCCGGCGAAAACGAATGCCCGTCCGAAAATCCTCTATCCCGTTGATGCTTACAAAGAACCGCAAGCCGTGGTTTGCACCGACAAGGAGTCAATGGGCAGTCAAGTGATGTTGGTGAGAACGTTTCCCCATTTCGTCGTGAAAACGGGTGGAGATTACAGAACATCCTTAATTCATGAACTTTACAATATGATGTATGAGTCTCGTTTTTCAGAAATGATGCAAGATCCGAAAACTCCGTTTATCGGAGCGACGACTGGCTACGGCGAGCTGATCGGAACGGTCGATTGTTACATGTCGGCGGCATCTTCCAAGGAAGGAAAAATTAAGGAATCACTGGAGACTTTGATGCGTGAGGATTACCGGGTGTTGCAGCATGGCTTCTTGGGGACGGAACTGGCACGGGCAAAAGAAGAATTGCTGAATCAGCTTGAAACGGCATCAAAAGAGACAGATAAAACCGAATCTTCCGTGTTTGCTTCTCAATATGTCAGCCACTATTTACATGGCAATCCCTATCCGGGTGCGAAGCGGGAATACAATTTGGCGAAACGGTTGATGGAAGGCATCACGCTTGAGGAGGTGAATGCGTTGGCAAAACAGTGGATCGTGTCGGACAATGTGGCGGCAGTGGTCCTGATGCCTGAAAAAGAAGGAGTTAAAATTCCGACGAAGGAAGAGATTCTGGCGATCGTGAATGACAAATCATTAGCGAATGTTGAACCTTATGTGGATACATACAAAGAGCAAGAAATTGTGGAAGCGGATCAGTTGGTGCCGGGCAAAATTTCTTCCACAACGGAATATAAAACCATAGAAACGAAAGAGATAACTTTAGATAATGGGATCAAAATATTGTTAAAAAAGACCGATTTCAAAAATGACGAGATTTTGTTTTCCGCAAGAAGCAAGGGTGGTTACTCGCTGCTTGCCGAAAAAGATCTCCCTTCTGCCATGTTCGCCACCGAATTCGTGACCAGAGCCGGTATCAGTGACATGAACTACACGTCATTGGAAAAGAAACTGAAAGGGAAAACCTTGGAATTGTCGCCCTATATTTCCACATTGGATGAGGGATTTTCAGGATCGATGTCGCCGAAAAACATAGAGATTTTCTTCCAATACCTGCACGCTCTGTTCACTTCTCCCCGGGAGGATGAAAATGTGCATGCATTGGTGATCGATGAAACCGTGGAACAACTGGCGATGATCAAGGCCAGCCCGATGTACAAATTTTTTGGAGCTTTCATCGATGAGGCTGCCCAGCACAACCCTTATACCGCTAACGTCTTGACGATGGAAGAGGCAACGGTTAGACAAGCCGACTATGCGAGAGGTGTGGAGATATACAAGGAGCGTTTTGCCAATCCTGCCGATTTCACCTTCATTTTCGTTGGAAATTTTGAAGAATCCATCTTTATTCCTTTTATTGAAAAATATTTAGGATCGTTAAAAACGAGTGCGACAAAAGAGAACTTCCGCAGCGATGTCATGCCTGATTTTCCAACGACGAAGGTAGAGAAAAACATCTATGCCGGTATTGACGAACAGAGCTGGGTGGGGATCGCTTACGAATCAGAATATCCATGGAATCCAAAGAACAACATGATCGTTTCCCAAATCCGGGAGGCGTTACAAATCGAGTTGATTGAGACAATCCGCGAAAAGATGAGCGGCGTTTACTCTCCGATGTTGATGATGGACTACGAAAAATATCCCAAGAGCGCATACTCCATTGCGGTGATGTTCAGTTGCTCGTCTGGCAATACCGACAAACTTTCCAAAGCGGTGTTCGATATTTTGAAAGATTTCCAGAAAAAAGGTATGAAAGCGGAAACACTAAAGAAAGTGCAGGAACAGCTCATCAGCCAAAATGAAAGTAATCAAAAAGAGAACAAGTATTGGCTAAGCCTTATCGGTTCGCGGAATTACTACAAAGACCCGATGGAAGCCCAAGAGAAATTTGAAGACCAGGTGAAAGCGATTACAAACCAAGACATTGTCCAATTCATGAACCAATATTTTTTCCTCGATCAATATGTTAAGATGTATTTGTATCCCGAAAAAAAGTAATACCTGAGTGCCCCTTGAATTAAAATTCACCTCTTTTCCTGTTTTCGCCAATGGGACACCCTACGAATTTTTGCGTACGATCGTATTCATTCTCCTTACTTTTACAAAAAAAATCAACAAGGCACTGTTGTCGTCAAGTTTGGGCTCACAAAGGAGGGCGATGTTACGGATATTCGGATTAAAGAAAGCATCTCAAAATTTTTAGATGCAGAAGCTATTCGTGCGATGAAATCGATGCCTGGGTGGAAATCGGGAACAGACAAGAAAGGAAACGCAGTGAGGGTGTATTTTACATTACCTTTTAATTTACCTTGCCGAATGGAGAAAAAGGGAACAATGGAAAAAAGAAGGAAAATTTCGGCACATTGGATTTCTCCCCTTTTTTCACTTCCCAACTCCCTCTAAAATTTCCTCATGCACCAGCAACCGTATCCGGCTTTGCGATAACTTGTTCGGCTCAGCATCGGGATACACGCGATTGGAGAGGAAAATGTAGATGATGTCGTTTTGGGGATCGCACCAAAAGACGGTGCCGGTGAAGCCTTGGTGCCCATAGGTTTTGTAGCCGGATTTAGCGGGGACGATTGAGCTGGACTTGGCGAAGGAGGGTGTGTCGAAACCCAACGAGCGGCGATCGCAGCCGTGAAGAGGATAGGTTTGGGTGAAGAACTGCACCGTTTCGGATTTGAAGATGCGTGTTCCGTTGTACTCCCCACCGTTCATCAGCATTGAGAAGATGACACCCAGTTCCTCGGCGGTGGAGAAAAGTCCTGCATGACCGGAAACGCCGCCAAACAGTGCCGCCGTCTGGTCGTGCACGTAGCCGTGAACCAATTGCATACGGAAATAGTTGTCAACTTCCGTGGGAGCGATTTCTTGTAAAGAAAAACCGTGGGCGAGCGGATTGAAACAGGTACGCCGTACGCCCAACGGTTGGTAAACGTTTTTCGTCAAAAAACGGTCCAATGTCTCGCCGGAGATTTTTTCGATAATCTCTTTTAATAAAATAAAACCCAAATCGCTGTATTTATAAATTTTAGCTCCTATAGAGCAGTTTTTGATCTCCTCCAGAATTTGCTCGGGATATTGATTCAACGCATACAAATTCGTGACGACCGGAATGGTGAAATTCTCCTTTTTTGAAGGACTTAGATACTCAGGATTCCATTTTTTATTGATAATTGCTTTTTTATAAAAAGCCAAATAGGCCGGCAATCCTGATGTGTGTGTCATCAGCTCGGCGACTGTGATGTTTGCCTTGTTTGTGCCTTGCAAAAACGGCAGGTATTGTCTGATTTTATCTTCGGGTTTGATCCTCCCGTTTTCGTACAATTTCATCACCGCCAGCGTGGTAGCCGCCGCTTTCGTGATAGAAGCCACATCGTACAGATCCTCCTTTTTCACTGGAATTTGTTTGTCATATGTGTGATAACCGTATGCCTTATCGAAAACGATTTCCCCTTTGTGGATTGCCAGCACTTGGCAGCCTGGGAAAATCCGGTTTTGAATGCCGTTGTTGATGATGGAGTCGATATGGCGGATCTGTTTTTGAGGGAGATGGGAATCTTTCGGCATGGTGGATCCCTTGCGGGGAGCTTTCTGTGCCGGTAGCATGATCCCGCTGTTCAATTTGTATCCCTCGATGCGCACCGGCAGTTTTCCGGAAATGGTCTGGTGTCCGGTAATGGCGCTCAATGCAGCTCGGTAAGTGGGAGTGCCTGGTTGATAAGCGATCAGGATGGCGGGAATTTTTCCCAACTGCGAAAACTGCTTGATAGAGTAAGGATTTCCGTGAATGGAAAGGATCAATTTCTTCGTCTTTGCCAACTCGTTGATGTAATCCACTGATTCCTTATAGATGCCGTAGTTGTATTTGGGAGACTGATTTGTATTCAGCACGGTTACAATGACTTGCGAGTAATTTTGTAGATTTTTGTTCAACATTGCCTTTTGCGTGGCGTTGATGTTGCGGGATGTTTGGTGGAAATCCAATCCCAACTCTTTGGCAATTTGTCGTAACTCGGTCGAATCTTCTATCGCCCCGATGCAGAGCACTGCGGTCTTCCCGTAGTCGGCGTTTTGCACAGGCAAAATACCACTTTCGTTTTTCAACAATGTGAGCGTTTTTTCTACCAATCGATCCACTAATTCTACCGAATGCGGCGTGTTCAATTTTTCGAAAAGGCCTTTCGTTGGAATGGGAGTGAATTTGTCTAATTCCTTTCCTTTCTTGAACTTCAAGACTTTCAGACACTTCTCATTGATCATGTCCAACTCGATCCACCCTGTCTCCACGGCCTCCTTGATCGCCTCGATGACAACTGGTAAGTCGCTGGGCAGTAATAAAATATCAATTCCAGCCAAGAGTGCCCGGATCTCCGCCTCGCCGCCTTCAGGATAGGAATTCCGTAGTCCCAACATGTCCATCGCATCGGTGATGACCATGCCGTCGAACCCCATTTCTTTGCGCAAAATGGTGGTGATCGTCTTGAAAGAGAGTGTTGAAATAGACTTATCTTCCGCATCCAGCGACGGAATGTTGAGGTGGGAGATCATCACCATATCCACGCCTTGGTTGATGATGGCGCGGAACGGGTAAAACTCCAACTCCTCCATCTCCTTACGGCTTTTGTTGATGACGGGCAGGTCGTGGTGGGAATCGGTGTCGGTGTCGCCGTGACCGGGGAAATGTTTGGCGCAAGCGCTCACGCCGACCTCCTGCATTCCCAACATGTACTGGATTGACTTCCGAGCCACGTTCTTCTTATTCTCCCCAAATGACCGGCTGTTGATCACAGGATTGTCGGGATTGTTGTTTACATCCACACAAGGGGCGAAGTTGATGTGGATGCCGAGCGCATTACACTGCTGCCCAATCTCTCGTCCCATTTCCCAAATCAGTGCGTCACCGGAATCGTCCATTGCGCCGAGTGCCATCTGCCGTGGAAACACCGTGCAGCTATCCAATCGCATTGCTGGTCCCCACTCCCCATCCATAGAAACAAGTATCGGTACTTTACTGATACGTTGGTATAAATTAGTAAGTTGCACCTGTTTCACTGGCATGCCCTTAAAAAAACAAACCCCGCCCGGTTGATATAGCCGGATCTGCTCCTCAATGTCCGCCAACAATTTGTCATCGTAATTGGAATGCACCCGGATCATCAGCAATTGCGCGATCTTCTCCTCCAACGTTAACTGATCCAGTATCTTCTCTGCCCAATGGTCGTCTTCGACATTTTCAATAGTTGAAGAATTTTTCATCATGCCTAAGGAAGTTAGAGTGATGAAGATAAAGGCAAGAAGAAGTAGAAGGGAGTGGGTGATTTTGCGGTTCATAGATTCAATAATTTAAAGATTCAATAATTTATTAAGTTATTGAATCTTTGAATTCATTCCACAATCGTCATTTCTTTCAGTAAATACCCTGCCCCGGCAAATTTGTCAACGACAAACATCACATAGCGGATGTCCACATTGATGCAGCGTTGAAGTTCGGTGTTAAAAACGATGTCGCTGCTGAGCGCTTCCCAATTGCCATCGAAAGCGATGCCGATCATCTCGCCGTTGGCGTTAATCACGGGACTGCCAGAGTTACCGCCGGTGATGTCGTTGTCGGTCAAAAAGCAAACCGGTAATACGCCATCGGTACCGTATTTTCCAAAATCTTTATTCAGGATCAACTCTTTCAATTTCGCAGGCACGTCAAACTCGGGATCACCGGGGATCTCTTTCTCCAAAATTCCCCTGTCCGTGGTGAATGCCAGGTAATGAACAGCGTCCAGTGGATAATAATCGATCACTTTGCCGTAAGTCACGCGCATGGTGGAGTTGGCATCGGGGTACATTGGCATGTCGGATCGCATCTCCTTGATGGCGGCGATGAATGAACGGCGGGGCAACTCTAGGTTTTTATTCAAACTTAGGTATACGCCTTGCGTTTTGAGTAGCAAGCCGTACATGGCATTATAATATTGAATCAATGGATCTTCCATAAATTGTTTGTAAGAAGGTTTCTTCAAATATTTTTCAAAATTTTCAACGGAAGCGAAAATGGATTTCTCCATGCAAATTTGGGCGAATGCCGCATAATCGTTTTTGTATTTTTTCAAGAAAGATAAATCAGGACGTTTATCTTCGGGCAAATTGTTCCACAATTGGAAAGAAGCCTCGATCATTTTCCGTTCCACGTCTTTGTCTAACGAACTGGTTATTTCGTTGTATGTGCTTAACATGCTCGCCTTTTTGGTATCGGAGATCGTTGCGCCTTTCTCCTCGCCCGGTTTGGCACCGTTCAAGTAGAAAGGCAACGCTATCATTTTGGAAATGTTGATCGCCATGTTGGCATACCAAAGTCCTCGGATGGCACCCGCATCCACGTTGTCAACAGCCTTTTTGATGTCAGTCATGAAGTCGCCGTATAGCTCTTTCCGTTCGTTGCTTTGGTTCACCCACTTCACGATCGCCTCTTCCTCCTTTGCTTTCTTGTCGGCCACTTTCAGTTTCAGCAGACTGGCGGTTTCCCCCTGTTTGTTTTTCCAAAGATTTGCCATGCTTGCGAAATGGTCGGAGTAGTTGATGCGCACCTTGTCGCTGGCGTTCATGCCATTGCGGATGATGGGTAGCAATATGTCGCAAGCCTCTACGATCGCAGGGTTCATCAGACTGGTTGTGTTTATCACTTCGTAAGAGGTCATGAAACGTTCCGTGCTGCCCGGGAATCCCCAGATCATAGCATAATCGTTCTCTTCGATACCTTTCAGCGAGATGGGCAGATGGTGTTTGGGGTTCAACGGGATGTTGTTGGGGGAATATTCCGCCGGACTGCCATCGGGTGCGGTGTAGACTCTGAAAATTGTAAAGTCACCGGTGTGCCGCGGCCACATCCAATTGTCAGTGTCGCCACCGAACTTTCCGATGCTGCTGGGTGGTGCGCCCACCAAACGAACGTCCTTATAGACCTCATATATAAACATATAATATTCGTTCCCTTCGTAAAACGGTTTCACCACGACTTTGTATTTGTCACTCTCACTATTTTCTTTTACCAGCTTCTCCGTGGCTTTTTTGATCATGCTTTTCCGGTCGGATTCCGCGGTATTGTGATCCACGCCTTCCAGCACGATGCTTGTCACATCATCCATGCGCACCAAAAAAGTGACGGTCAATCCCGGATTGGAAAGCTCTTCGCCTTTGTTCATCGCCCAGAAACCATATTTCAAATAATCGTGTTCTTCCGTGGAATGATCTGCGATAGCAGCGTAACCACAGTGGTGGTTGGTGATCATCAACCCGTCTTTCGAGATCATCTCGCCGGTGCAGAAATTACCCAACTGCACGATTGCGTCTTTCAACGACGAACTATTGATATCGTACATCTGTTCGGGTGTTAGTCTCAACCCCAGTTTCTGCATCTGCACATAATTGTAATCCTTGATAAACATCGGTAACCACATTCCCTCATCCGGAACCGGATTAGCCATCACGGCGATCGTAATAAACGCCCAAAATAAAGTACTCACTATTTTTTTCATATTATTTGGTTTTAAAGTGCAAAGGTAGCGTTTTTTCACTATCTTTGCGCCACGAAAAAACTGAGGACGGATTTGTCGTGATTGCAACCTCAAAAAAATAATGCTAAACCATGTTCATCCTCTCTTTTTTCGTTAAACAACATATTAACATATTAAATACCATTGATTATGAGCTATCTATTCACCTCTGAATCAGTATCTGAAGGACACCCGGACAAAGTGAGTGATCAAATTTCAGACGCTTTATTGGATTCGTTTTTGTCGCAAGACGAGGAATCAAAAGTGGCTTGCGAAACGTTAGTTACAACAGGCTTGGTTATTTGCGCCGGCGAAGTGCAGACCCAAGGCTATGTCGCTGTGGATGAAATTGCACGGCGAGTTATTAAAAGGATCGGCTATACCAAAAGCGATTACCAATTTGACTACAAATCGTGTGCGGTCATGTCAGCGATCCACAGCCAGTCGCCTGATATTAGCCAAGGCGTGGTGCGCAAAGCTCCCGAGGAGCAAGGCGCCGGCGACCAAGGGATGATGTTCGGTTACGCTTGCAACGAAATGGACAACTACATGCCCATTACCGTGGAGCTTTCCCACATGATTTTGCAGGAGTTGGCGGACATTCGCAACGAAGGAAAACAGATGACTTACCTCCGTCCCGACTCCAAATCACAAGTGACGCTGCAATACAGCGACGAAGGGAAACCGGAGCGTATCGACGCCATCGTGGTTTCCACGCAGCACGATGATTTCGATGAAGAAACAGTCATGCTGGCGAAAATCAAAAAGGACGTTCAAGAGATTTTGTTGCCGCGCGTGATCGCAAAATGTCCTGATTTTGTAAAACAATTGTTCAAAAATGACTATAAACTGCACGTTAACCCGACTGGAAAGTTCGTAATCGGCGGTCCGCACGGCGACACAGGGTTGACCGGACGTAAGATCATCGTAGATACCTACGGCGGCAAGGGCGCACACGGCGGCGGCGCATTCTCCGGCAAAGACCCGTCCAAAGTAGACCGTTCGGCGGCGTATGCGGCACGCCATATTGCCAAAAACATGGTGGCGGCCGGTCTTTGTGATGAAGTACTCGTGCAAGTAGCCTATGCGATCGGCATGGCCAAATCGGTGGGCTTCTATGTTAACACTTTCAATACGGCGAAAGTGGATTTGCATGACGGGAAAATCGCCGAGATGATCGAACAACTGTACGACATGTCGCCTTACGCTATCGTGAATCGCTTCCAACTGAAAAACCCGATCTACGAAGCTACGGCATCTTACGGTCATTTCGGAAGAGATTCGTTTGAAAAAGAGGTGGAAGTGAAGTATAAAGACGAAAATAACAAGGATGTCTACAAGAAAACTGTGGATGGAGTGGAAAAAACTTTCAAGAAAGTCACCTTTTTTGGTTGGGAGAAGTTGGATTATGTGGAAATTTTGAAAAAGGCATTCAAGATTAGTTAATTTTTATAGCGGTTGCAAACGGTATCAATTTTTTCGTATTTTTGCAGCCGCTTTAAGGGTCTCTTGGCCGAGTGGTTAGGCACCGGTCTGCAAAACCGCCTACTCCAGTTCGAATCTGGAAGAGACCTCGCAAAAGAGGCTGTCCCAAAAGTATGACAGCCTCTTATTTTTTTGCCATGTCGTGTAGTATCTTAGCGCAGTCAAGGCTTTTGCTCAAAATAATGTGTTTCTACACTAAAAAAATGGAAAAACAAAACGCTTTGGATATAAAATCAATCAACTTACTAACTGAAATGACGGCATAGAAAAAAAAAGAAGGCTGCCTTTTGGGACAGCCTTTTATACTTTACAGACCTTAATGAACACAATTATTCATGATAAAATTTCGTTTTTTATTTTTCCTGTTTTTTTTAAGCTTTATATCCTGCAGGGCTAAATCATTAAAATCCCTCTTTCTTCTGTCAATCAATACAATACCCCTCTCAGAATGGTTGTTTTTTTGCTAAATTGAATATTTTTTTTGATTTTGGGTGAAAATCGTCGTTTTTTTGTCACAAAAAGCCATGACAAACCAGCACTAGTTGAATATCAAATGCTTATATGACCATTGGAATTACAGAAGCTTTATAAAGAATGGAGCAACTCAAAAAGATATTCATCAATAAGAGCCGCAAATTTTCGTTTGGACTTTATCCCTAT
>JAITVP010000102.1 GCA_031285725.1 Bacteroidales bacterium | reverse complement strand
TCCTTCAGATTCCATCTCACGATGGACACCCTTGGCTTTGGCTAAACACTTCCCACTATCAGGGTGTGTCAGGGACTTGCACCCGTTAGAATATACCCATGCTGGGCGAACCAAAAAATCCCAAAAGGCAATTATCTTTTGGGATTTTTGTCGAATATATTCCTCCTGCAGTTTATCTGGTCATTAAAACAGCCACACTATGCAATACACCGCCGCCGCAAGCAGCGCACTCACCGGAATCGTTAATACCCAGGCAATAAGGAGGTTTTTGGTGACACCCCAGCGCACGGCGGAGAGGCGTTTGGTGGCTCCCACGCCGATGATGGCCCCTGTGATGGTGTGCGTAGTACTCACCGGAATTTTCAAATATTCAGTGAGATAGAGCGTGAGTGCGCCGGCGGTTTCGGCAACCATGCCTTCCAGCGGAGTCACCTTTGTGATACGAGATCCCATTGTTTTCACGATCTTCCAACCGCCAGACATCGTGCCCAGCGAGATCATGGTGAAACAAGAGAATGCCACCCAGTCGGGTAGATCGTTGATAGAGGTGATACCCATGCCAATCCCGAGGGGGTGTGCGGCGATCATGGCGGCGGCGATGATCCCCATCACCTTTTGCGAGTCGTTCAATCCGTGTCCGATGCTGAACAATGCGGAGGAGACTAGCTGTAACTTTCGAAACCAAGAATCGGCTTTGTGCGGGTTGGCGTTTTTGCATATCCGCATCACCAGCAACGTGATCAGGAATGCCATCAGCATCCCGATGAGAGGTGCCAAGAAGATGAATGCGGCGATTTTCATGATAATGACTCCTTGCACGGCGGTAAATCCATTGGCCGTAATGGCCGCCCCGGCGAAACCGCCGATCAGCGTGTGGGATGAAGAGGAGGGAATACCGAACCACCACGTCGCCAAATTCCAGACGATGGCCGCAATCACACCCGACAGGATGATCGGCAACGTAATGTATTGTTCATAAACGGTTTTCGACACCGTGTTGGCGATGCCAAACTCGCCGATGATATATTTCGCAATGAAAAATGCCACAAAATTGAAAAACGCCGCCCACAACACCGCTTGGAACGGCGTGAGGACTTTGGTGGAAACGATGGTGGCAATGGAGTTGGCAGCGTCGTGAAAACCGTTGATGTAATCGAAAAGAAGCGCCAAAACGATGATCGTGATTAATAGTGTCATTTTCCCTGCCGATTATGCGTATTTCACAATGATAGTCTTGATGATCTTGCCCACGCGTTCAGCCTCGTCGGTGGCGCGTTCCATCTCGTAAGAAATCTCTTTCAGTTTGATGATCTCGATACTCTCTTTTTCGCTCATAAACAGATTCATAATGAATGATTGGTACTCGTCATCGGCTTTGTTCTCAATTTCATGCAATTCTTGACAATATTGTTTGGCCTTTCCCGCATTCTTTTTCAGCACGTCCAACTCCTCCACGGCGTGGGTGATGGAAACACCGCCGTCTTTGATCATCTTCGCCAGGTTGAGAAGGCTTTCGGGCATCTCTTTTGGCTTGTAGAAAGCGATCCGGCGGGCGCACCCGTTGATACGGTCCGTCACGTCGTCCAACTTGCTCGCCAAATCGTGAATGTCTTCCCGGTCGAACGGGGTGATGAACGTTGTGTTCAGTTCGTCAAACACTTTATTTGCCAACTTGTCTCCTTCACGTTCCACCTCCTTGATCTGCTTAAAATAATCCATCGACAGCGTAGTATCGTATTTCTCAACACACTCGATCAGCAAATCGGATGCGACGAGGATGATCCTGGAAAGATTTTTTAACAGCGGGAAAAACTTGGGTTCTTTGGGTGTCAACCTGTTTAGGAAAGAATTTTTCATTATTTTCTTCAAATTAATTTCTATACTAGCGGGCTGCAAAAGTAGAGTGGAAATATTACAAAAGTATTACGATGAGAATTAACAATGCATGCTAATTCCCCGCTCTGCCTTTTAGATTGTTGCCAGTTGTGCTGATTTTAGGTTTTTTATAAAAAAAATATGACTACTTAATGTTATACCTAAATTCCGAGCCGATGGAAATGTCCTATTCGTTTTCAATTACCAACGCATAATTTGTGCTTCTTCCGCCTGCTTCATCCTGTTTCAAAATACCTTTTTCTATCAGGTCTTTAATATCACGCAGAGCAGTGTCCGAAGAAGTTTTGGTCATCTTTGCCCATTTAGAAGAAGTCAGCTTGCCATAGAAGTTATCAAACAGTTTGTTGATAATAAACAGTTGACGTTCATTAAGTTGGGTATTCTTGTGTTTTTCCCAAAAATCAGCCTTGCGAAACACGCTTTTAAGGGTGATTTCCGTATTAATCAACGCATTTTTTAAGCAATGAAGAAACCAATCCAACCAAAGCGTTATATCCGAATCGCCGTGTTGAATCTTTTCCAATGCCGAATAATATTTTTTCCGTTCTTTCAATATTTGATTCGACATACTGTAAAATCGTTGCGAACCGCCATCGCTGCGAGCCAGCAACATGTCGGAAATCGCTCTTGCTATTCGTCCGTTTCCATCATCAAAGGGGTGAATCGTTACAAACCATAAATGAGCAATCGCCGATTTCATGACCGAATCAACCTTGGGTTTTTCATTTATCCAATTGATAAATTTATTCATTTCCGCTGTTACATTATTCGCTTCAACCGCTTCATAATGAACTTTTTCTTGTCCCATT
>JAITVP010000093.1 GCA_031285725.1 Bacteroidales bacterium | reverse complement strand
TTTAATTTGGCGGCTATGATACGCTTGCGTAGATCTAGGGATAAGGGAGAGGGCATAAGCTGATGATTTATGGGTTTAGTGATGCAAAAGTAGTATATAATTTATTTAATTGCTATAATCCTGCATCCCAAGACCTAAGGCTATTTCTATCGTTGTTAATTTGACCATACCTCATGGAGGCAGCGATTGATAACCATTTATTAAAGTAAATCTCAGTAGAGAATTCTGCTGACGGCAAGAATAAATCATTTTCACTTATTTTCTCCATACATATGCCTAATACAATACTTGTCTGTATTTGGGCATATAGATTAAATGAAAGAAAAACTATATGCAAAATAATACTGTATGTCTCATATGCAATTTGTCAATGAAAATCCTGAACCGTTTGCATCATAGACCTTATAATATGATTCTCCATTTTTTGACAAGATGCAAATCCTATGGATAGGAAAAAACAAACACTCCAATTCTTAATAAATTAGAGTGTTTGTTTCGTTTCATTTTGAGTATAAAAAGATTATCCGTTGAATACTTTTTCGAGTTCAATACCTCTGGTTTGAGCGATCATATAAGGATCTCGCAGTTGCGAGAGGGCATCAATGGTAGCTTTCACCACGCTGTGGGGATTAGAGGAGCCTTTGGATTTTGCCAATACGTTCTTCACGCCCACGCTCTCCAACACGGCGCGCATCGCACCACCCGCAATAACTCCGGTACCAGGTGCCGCCGGTTTCATGAACACCAACGAACCACTGTATCTCCCCTCTTGGGAGTGGGGAATCGTGCCTTTGTGAATCGGAACTTGGATCAGGTTTTTTTTCGCATCATCAATCCCTTTGGAAACGGCGGCGGAAACTTCCTTTGCTTTACCCAAACCGAATCCAACGATTCCGTTTTCATTTCCTATCACCACAATAGCAGAGAAACTGAACGTGCGTCCCCCTTTGGTAACTTTGGTAACTCTATTTACAAAAACCAGTTTATCTTTTAATTCGATATCGGTTGATTTTATTTTTTTTAATTTTAAATTTGACATATCGTTCGTGTTAGAAAATTAAACCACCTTCTCTAGCTGCCTCAGCCAAAGATTTTACTCTACCATGATATAAATATCCGTTACGGTCAAAAACCACTTTGCTAATGCCGGCCTCCTGCGCTTTTTGCGCCACTAATTTGCCTACCATGGCGGATTTTTCGATTTTCGTTCCTTCTTGATCACGGATTTCAGGGACAGCGGACGAGCAAGATACCAATGTGTGCCCCACTTTGTCATCTATCAACTGTACATAAATGTCGCGGTTGCTTCTGAAAACAGACAATCTCGGGCGATCGGTACTTCCGATAACGACCTTGCGCACTCTATGCTTGATCCTATTTCTTCTAAATTCTTTATTATTAGCCATTTTCTTAATTTTTCAAGGTTATTTTTCTGCTGATTTACCGGCTTTCTTTCTAACAATCTCGCCAACGAATCGGATACCTTTTCCTTTGTAAGGCTCGGGTTTCCGATAAGAACGAATCTTATTCGCCACTTGGCCAAGCAATTGTTTGTCGATGCCTCTTAAAATGATGATCGGGTTTTTCCCTTTTTCACTGATTGTCTCCACGGCGATCTCGCTCGGAAATTCAAAAACGATGTTGTGCGAATATCCCAAACTCAACTCCAGCTGTTGGCCGGTAGCTGTTGCTCTGTATCCCACACCCACCAATTCTTGTTTAATTTCAAATCCTTGAGAGACACCGGTAACCATGTTATTAAGAAGTGCTCTGTAGAGACCATGCAACGCACGATGGCGTTTTTGGTCGGTAGGACGGGTAACCGATAGTTTGCCGTCTTCCACGTTGACGGAGATGTCTCCGTCAACATATTGTTGCAATTCACCTTTCGGGCCTTTCACAGTCACGACCTGGCTTTTCTCATTTCTGCTTATTTCCACGCCTTTCGGAAGCGTGATGGGTAATTTTCCTATTCTTGACATTGCTCTTCCTCCTAATTAGCTTATGAAACAAATAACTTCCCCGCCGATGTTTTGGGTTCTCGCTTCTTTGTCGGTCATCATTCCTTTGGAAGTGGAGATGATGGCGACACCCAGACCGTTCTTTACGGAGGGCAACTTGTCCGCTCCCACGTACTGGCGCAAACCGGGACGGCTGATGCGTTTCAGTTCCATGATTGCGGGTATTTTCGTGACCGGATGGTATTTCAATGCGATCATGATAGTGCCCGGAAGTGTATCGTCAATAAATTTATAATTTAAAATATACCCTTTTTCAAACAAGATCTTTGTGATCTCTTTTTTCGTTTTCGAGGTGGGTATTTCCACGACTTTATGATTAGCTCTGATGGCGTTTCTCACGCGTGTCAAATAATCTGATATTGGATCGGTATTCATAACTACTCTTTTCTTTTTAATAAACTAAATATTACCAACTTGCTTTTTTAACGCCCGGAATCAAACCGGCCAACGCCATTTCGCGGAAATTGATACGCGAGATGCCGAACTGGCGCATGTAACCTTTCGGACGACCGGTCAATTTACAACGGTTGTGCTGGCGGATCGGATTGGAATTCGGGGGTAATTTTTGCAAAGCGATGATGGCAGCTTGTTTTGCTTCATAATCATTACCGTTGATGATTTTCTTCAACTCAGCGCGTTTTTCAGCGTATTTCGCAGTTAATTTCGCTCTTTTAACTTCTTTTGCTTTTAATGATTCCTTTGCCATATCTTATTTCTGATTTTTAAACGGTAATCCAAACTGTTTTAACAATGCCAGACACTCTTTGTCGTTCTGTGCCGTAGTTACGAATGTGATATCCATACCATTGATTTTCGCCACTTTGTCGATGTCGATTTCCGGAAAAATGATCTGCTCGGGAATACCCAGCGTGTAGTTCCCCCTTCCGTCGAAACCCTTGTCATTGATACCTCTGAAGTCTCTGATACGGGGGATGGACACGGAGATCAAACGATCCAAAAATTCGTACATCCTTTCGCCTCTCAATGTGACACGCACCCCGATCGGCATCCCTTTTCTCAATTTGAAGTTAGAGATATCCTTTTTAGATTTAGTCGCCACTGCCCGTTGACCGGCGATCATGGTCATCTCTTGAACGCCCGTGTCAATCAACTTTTTGTCGGCGATTCCAAACTTGCCCAAACCTTGGTTCAAGCATATTTTTGTTATTTTCGGAACCCGCATCGGGGATTTGAAACCGAACTGCTCTTTCAAAGCAGGCATAACTTCGTTGTCGTATTTTTCTTTATAGCGTGGTGTGTACATTATTTGATCTCCTCTCCTGATTTTTTAGAATATCTAACTAATTTGCCTTTTTCATTCAACCGTCTTCCGATCCGGGTCGCACTGCCTTTGCTGTCGATCACCATGAGGTTCGAAATATGGATGGGAGCTTCTTTTTTGATAATTCCTCCATTCGGATTCTTAGCGTCCGCTTTGGTCGCTTTGGAAATCATGTTTACACCTTCCACGACGGCTCTGTAGTTTTTCACATCTACTCTCAAGATTTTGCCTGTACTGGATCTTCCATTACCGGCAATGACCTTCACCATGTCTCCTTTTTTAACGTGTATTTTCATTGTTTTACTGATTTTTCAATTGGTCTTTGTCAATTGGTATTAATGCTTCTAAAATTTTTTCTTACAATACCTCGGGTGCTAAGGAGATGATCTTCATGTATTGTTTCTCACGGAGTTCGCGAGCCACAGGCCCGAAGATGCGGGTTCCGCGCATTTCCTCACCGGGGGTCAACAGCACTACGGCATTGTCATCGAAACGGATATATGAACCGTCCCCGCGGCGGATGTGTTTCTTGGTACGAACGACAACCGCTTTAGTCACAGTACCCTTTTTTACATTGCCTGAGGGGATTGCGCTTTTCACCGTCACGATGATTTTGTCGCCCACGCCGGCATAACGTTTTTTCGTTCCGCCAAGAACACGAATACAGAGCACTTCTTTCGCCCCGCTGTTATCCGCTACTAATAATCTTGATTCTTGTTGTACCATAACTATTTCGCTTTTTCTATAATTTCAACTAATCTCCAGCACTTATTCTTGCTCAAAGGCCGGGTTTCCATAACTTTCACTTTGTCCCCGATGTTACACTCGTTCTTCTCGTCGTGAGCCATCAACTTGGTGGTCCGTTTCAAGTATTTACCATACATAGGGTGTTTCAATCTACGCTCAACGGTCACAACGATGGACTTTTCCATCTTGTTGCTGACTACAACGCCTTCTCTGACTTTTCTGATATTTCTTTTTTCTTCCATGTCTTATAATTATTTACGGCCTTCATTAATTTCACGTCTGCGCAGTTCGGTTTTCATGCGTGCGATCGCTCTCCGTTGTTCCTTGATCTTGTTAGGATTTTCAAGAGGTGTGATGGCGTTGTTCAATTTCAATTTGGTCAATTGCTGTTGTTCTTCAGCTAATCTTTCAACGATGTCTTCGGTTGAAAGCTCTACTATTACGGACTGTTTCATCGTGGTTATATTTCTTCTGAATAATCTCTTCTAACTACAAATTTGGTATGCACGGGCAATTTTTGCGCACCGAGACGCATAGCTTCTTTTGCCACTTCCAACGGAACACCGTCCGATTCGAAGAGGATTCTACCCGGGCTGATTCTGGCCACAAAATATTCCGGCGCACCTTTACCCTTACCCATGCGCACTTCGGCGGGTTTCTTGGTGACGGGTTTGTCCGGAAATACGCGAATCCACAATTGTCCTTCACGTTTCATGTGACGAGTGATAGCCTGACGTGCCGCTTCTATTTGGCGACCGGTTAACCACATTTGGTCTAACGTTTTCAGAGCGAATGATCCGAACGCAATTTCACTTCCGCGTTTGGTGATACTTTTCATTCTCCCCTTCTGCGGCCTTCTGTATTTAGTCTTTTTTGGTTGTAACATGGGTTATAATTTTTTCAGTTTTACTCGATCTTATTTACTTTTTCTCGGGCCTCTGGGTGCTCTTTTCGGACTGTTTACTCCGCCGCCGCCAAGGCGTTGGTCTTTGCTGTCGGGCACCACGGTGAAGAAATCACGTTTACCGTATACTAAACCTCTGCAAATCCACACTTTCACGCCGATTCTTCCATAAGTGGTATGCGCTTCCGCAGTAGCGTAGTCTATATCTGCCCGCAAAGTGTGAAGAGGAGTTCTTCCTTCTTTAAAGTGCTCGCTTCTTGCCATTTCGGCACCGCCTACACGACCGGAGATAGAAATCTTGATGCCTTCCGCATTGGAACGCATGGTCGTTGCGATGGCGGTTTTCACTGCTTTACGGTAAGAAACGCGGCCTTCAATTTGTTTCGCCACGTTTTGAGCAACCAAAACAGCGTCAAGATCGGGTCTTTTCACTTCCGCGATATTGACCTGAATGTCCTTGTTGGTGATCTTCTTCAACTCTTCTTTGAGTTTGTCGACTTCCGTGCCGCCTTTTCCGATGATCAATCCCGGACGAGCGGCGTTAATGGTCACCGTCACGAGTTTCAGTGTTCTTTCAATGTAAATTTTTGCGATTCCGGCTTTGAACAAACGCGCATTCAAATATCTTCTAATCTTGTCGTCTTCAACAATTTTATCGGCGAATTTTTTGCCGCCGTACCAATTAGAATCCCAGCCTCTGATAATTCCTAATCTTAAACCTACCGGATTTACTTTCTGACCCATACTTATTCTTTGTTTTGAGTTTCTTCAACAATATTGTTATTTTCTGCTTTATTTCCTATGATCAACGTGACGTGGTTTGAACGTTTCCGGATCCGGTATCCTCTGCCTTGGGGAGCGGTGCGGAGGCGTTTCAGCATGCGGCCGCCATCCACGACAATGGATTTAACATACAGGTCAGCATCCTCGAGGCGCATGCCCTCATTCTTCACTTGCCAGTTCGCAACGGCTGATTTCAAGAGTTTTAAAAGTTTTTCCGCAGATTCTTTCTTGCTATATTTTAAAACGTTCATTGCGTAATCAACATCTTTCCCTCTGATCACATCCGCCATGATTCTAGTCTTTCTTGGAGAAGTCGGATTGTCGACCAAGCGAGCCATATAAATAGTTTTTTTGGCTTCTTTTCGTGCATCTGCTGCTAATTTTTTCCTTTTACCCATTGTTTTCTCAGCGTTTTTTATGGTTTTAAAACCTTGGTTTTTAATTCCTTATATCTTTTTTTTTCTTACTTTCCGCTTATTAGTTCAAATTGGCGGCAAAAATAGATTTTTTTTTTATACAAAAACACAACCCTGCGAAAAAAATATCAAAAAAGTGAAAATATTGATTTATATGGATATGAAAGATGGTGTTGAAAAGTAATTAACAAGGGAATGTTATCAGCTTATTCAGTTAATTCACTTGACTTATTAAAAAAAAACGACACGAGATGTGCCGCTTTAAATGTTTTCACAACGGAATAATCCTTATTGTGAATTGCTTCAGATTGGCGGCAAAAGTACATAATTTTCAGGGCTAAATCATTAAAATCCCTCTTTCTTCTGCCAATCAATACAATACCCCTCTCAGAATGGTTGTTTTTTTGCTAAATTGAATATTTTTTTTGATTTTGGGTGAAAAGCGTCGTT
>JAITVP010000064.1 GCA_031285725.1 Bacteroidales bacterium | reverse complement strand
GTGAGCGCAGTGACAAACCAATACAACACGCATAGGATAGCCTTGACGTTTGGATGCAAGTTTTAAGTGATATAGAATGACAATTTTCTCAATTTCCAGAAAAATTATAGTCACGCTGCTCTATAAGTAAAACCTACTATTAATTATTATCTATTAATTCTCTCATTTTCAACACTTTTTTCTCCATTAGCAAGCTAATGTCAATCCAATGAATTTTAAATCCGTCGCGTTCCATTTTGCGAAACCAGGTCATTTGGCGTTTGGAGAATTGGTGAATGGCGACATTTAGTCGGTCGAACATTGTTTGATAGTCTATTTTGCCGGTTAAATACCACGTGATGAACTTGTATTCCAATCCGTAACGGATCAATTGCTCTTGACTAACTCCTTGATTTATTAGCTGTTGAACTTCATTGATCATTCCTTCTTTCAACCGTTGTTTTAGTCGGGCGGTGATCTTGGAACGGATGAGATTGCGGTCACCACAAAATCCGAAAATGATGGACGGCACCGCTTGCGAAATGGCGGAAAGTTCGGGATGGTCTTGGTAATAGTATTCGATTTCCAACGCTTTGTACAGCCGTTCCCGGGTTTCGATGTCGGTTTTGTTGTGCAACGGTCGAAAAGAGGAAAGTAACGTTTCAAGTTCCGCGTCACTGCGGGATTCCCACTCTACTCGCAAGGCCGAATTTTCCGGCACAGGGAAGAGTTTGTAGCCCTTCAACAGCGCATCGATATACATCCCGCTGCCGCCGCACAAAATGACGGTTTTGTCCTGCCGTTGAATATCTTTGATAATGGGAATGGCAGTTTGTTGGTATTGGAAAACATTGTATTCGACGCCCGGTTCAGCGATATCGATCAAATGATAGGGAATTTGCACCCCGTCAATTTGGTATTCGGCAATATCTTTTCCGGTGCCAATGTCCATGCCCCGGTAAACTTGCCGTGAATCGGCACTCACGATTTCGGCGTCCAACTCCTTGGCTAAAGCGACGGCGACATTGGTTTTTCCCGTGGCGGTCGGACCTAAAATCGTGATAATTTGCTCAAACATGGGCACTACTTTTGGGTTGGTCAAACACCTCCAGATTGGAAATATTCTTGCCATCCACATCAAATCGCAAAAAGGTGATGTGGGTATGGATGCCCCGCAAACCACCACCTCCCGGATTGATATAAAGCAAGTTATGAACAGGATCGTTCATGATTTTGAGAATATGGGAATGACCGGCCACGAAAATGGTTGGATATTCTTTTCGGATGATTTCCAATGCTTTAGGCTCCAATCTTGCGGGTGTTCCCACAATGTGCATCAAAGCAATCCTGTGCTCTTCACAATCGAAAACCAAAAATTCGGACGTTTCGCTCCGCATGGCCCAATCATCACAATTTCCGTACACCGCTCGTACGGGAGCTATCGTATTCAACTCGATCAGAACGTTTTCGGAACAAATGTCACCGGCGTGCCAAATCTCATCACAGGGTTTGAAAAATTCGGAAACCTTGGGATGCAACCAGCCGTGGGTGTCGGAAATAACACCAATTTTTTTCATGATAACTATTTGAAATTACGTTGTTTAACGGCTTCGAAAAGGACTATTCCCGTAGCTACGGAAACGTTCAGCGAGGCGATCGTGCCCACCATCGGAATTTGGATGCAGTCGTTGCATTTTCGAAGATAATCCCATGCGATCCCTTCATATTCATTGCCCATAACCAAACAAATAGGTTGAGTCATGTCTTTTTTGAAATAGTACCAGTCGGCCTTTTCTGTGACTGCAATGACTTCAATACCAGAATTTTGCAAATATTCAATAATCTCAATAATATTGGAATGACGGCAGATCGGGATTTTGTGTAACGCACCGGCGGAACTTTTCACGGCATCTTCGTTCAACTGCGCACCGCCTTTTAAAGGAAGGATGATCGCATCCACACCAGCGCACTCCGCCGACCGGGCGATGGCACCCACATTCCGTACATCTGTAATTTTGTCCAGAATTAACAGAAAAGGGGTTCGCCCCGCATCGTAAATGGCCGGGACAATGTCGTAAATATTCTGATACTCAATGGACGACATGAAGGCGATGATGCCTTGATGGTTACCGTGTGTGAGCCGGTTCAGTTTCTCAACCGGCACGTATTGAAAAGGGATTTTATGTTTGCGGATCTGAATAAAGGTATCCTTAAATTGCGGACCTTTTAATCCTTTCTGAATTAATATTTTATCGATGGTTTTGTCATTATATATCGCCTCCGTGACGGGACGAAAGCCATAAATGATATTGTCTTGATCCATATAATAATTTTATTTCGAAGCAAAGATGCTTATTGCTTTATAACTTTTGCTGTGTGAATAAGTTGCCGATCGTTTTGCAAACGAAACAGATAGAGGCCGGGAGCAAACCGGTTCAAATCAACCCGGATTTCCGTAGATGTAGCTTGTTGGGTATCCAATAGTTTTCCATACATATCATATATCATGATTTGATCAACCTGCACAGACGGATCGCTGATTTCGATGATTGCGGTGGAATTTGTCGGATTCGGATAGATTTTGATGTTATTTGTGATATTCTGATGATCAATAATTTGTGTGGGATCGAAATATTTACCCAACACAATGCGAACCATCGGAGAACCTTTAAGCATCGATGGTTTCCACTCACCGTTACTAGAAAATTTACGTAGAACACCTCCCCGGGCATCCGTGTTTTGATCGAAGCCCAAGTTCAGCTGCACATTGTGGTTTTGATAATATCCTACGAAAATCATACCGGAGACCCGTATCGGTTCTTCCAAGAAATAATCCACAAAATCCAAGAAATCTTCACCATATTCAGGGTAAAGCACACTTTGTGAATAGAGTTCGTTTCCCGGGATCGTATCGCCGTTTGCGGCAATGGTTGCTTCCCAAACTTTCAGCGTGAATGCCGCATTGTTATCATTGTTATGCACACCGTTGAAAAACATCCGCACGCTCCGCAATGTATCGGGTTCCGTCAAATCGAAACGCATGGCGAAATAGATATTGGGGTTGGTCACATTGGAGATAACGGTGTAACCGTATTCCGGTGTCCCGTCGTCATACGCATAATAATTGTGGAATTTTTGCTGATAGACCATCGTGTCATTCTGATTTCGAATGTCGCTGACAGCGCGTTCAATTTGGAAAACATGCGTAACTTCGAACGTGGCACTATCTTCTCCATCATACGTCAACGTGAACGTGATAACAGGTGTTGCATGTTTGTCGTATGTGACAAATCCCGAAGTGTAAAAAGGCGATGCGTTCTCGTTGCTGCTCGTGTATTGCGGCGCATACAGACTGCCATCTTTGGAAATCCAATAGGTGTAGTTGGCGTTTTGGTCCACGGCCGAAATATTGGCGAGATAGTTGGTGAAATTTTCCTGCATATCGCTTTGCCGGAATTGGTTCCACGGCATCGCTTGGTATTTTTTTAGAAACGAGGTGGTTGGCATAACAAATGTCACATCATTGGGATGCTGGTATTCGCCCCTGCTTTTCCCAATATCCAACCGGATGTAATCAATATGCCACTGATCCACATTACTGTTCCAGCCTGTAATGAGGTCGCCTTCCAGACTGGCATAGTTCCGGAAACGGAACTGGAAATTGTTTCGCAAATATTTTTCATCATCAATGAGAATGATCTCTTGTCTGAAAAATTGCAGGCTATTTTCTTCCAACAAAGTATCTAATGAAATTCCATTGGTCGACCACACTTGTTCCCACTCCATCTCATCCGCAAACAGAGAATCGGAGGGCATCTGGATGGTTTGCCCTGTAAATCCCACGGTTTCAAATACATACCAAGTTCCTTGGATGTAGATATTGGGAATGGAATCGCCCACATAATAGGTTCCGGTGAGGATATAGTCGGTGTAGGTATATCCGGCGAAGATGATATTCCCCGTAGCAAAGCCAAATTCGAGCACCAACTTGTCGTTAGTTTCAGGTTCATTGCCAACGGATTCCCACGGTTCGTCCAAAGTGCCGCCGCCGGGTTGATAGAAAAAACTGAAATAGATGGAATCAGCGATGGTCATTGGGCGGTGAAACGTGAAGTTGGAATCCAACCGGATAGGTTGCGAGGTGAGCGTGTCGGCGGAGAACGTGTTAGAAGATGCGTGGGCGTAGACATCGCCATTTTCGTCAAGCGCATCTAATGTGACCACGCCGATGGAGGGTGGATAGATAGTGAATGTGTTGTTTACAAATCCTTTACGATCCATCCACAAATTCGGATTGGGGTAACCGACATAGTTCGAGAAATCCTCAAAAAACGGAAGTTTGATAGCTTTTGCGGAACGGGTGTTTTTTAATGCGGAATTTTCTTTTTTTAGTTTATGAAGCACTGCGTTTTGCCGAAGTCCGGTGAGTGCCTCCTGTCCTTCCTCTTGCCCTTGCAACAGGCAAGGCGTGAAAGTGAAAAGAAATAAGATGATGAAAATGGAAAGTCTTTTGTCAAAAGTCATGGTTTAGGAGTTATATTTGTAATAATAAAAATTGTATCTAATTTATATGATAATCGGTTTAGCAAGCAAGGTTTGGAGTGATTGGACGACTTAAAGCCGCCCGCTCATTTCTCACTCCCAACTACCGTTTCACCACCTTGTCGCTTCCCATGGGTATTCCGTCACTTAGAACCCGATAATAATACAATCCCGACGAAAGTTTGTTCAAGCTGACCGTGGTGTAATGGTCGGTTAACGGTTGAGAGATCAGGTTTCGCCCCATGGGGTCGAACAGCTGGAAAACGAGTTCGCCTTCGGGCAGGTCGGAGAGGAAAACCGTCAGGTTGTCGTCAACGGGATTGGGAAACACTTGCACGTCCGCGGCTTTTAAAATCGTGTTGCTTGATGAGTGACTGCGCGGGGCGGCAATCTCATCCTCCATGATCTCAATATCATAGCAAATATCATAGAAGAAACAAAGCACCCCTTTCGCCATGGTGGAGGAGCGTTCGTTGCTCGCCTCGGCAATGGAGATTAACTCCTCCATCTCACCTTCCGTGAGGGTGTCCCAATAACGGCCGCTGCGTTGCAATTCGTTCTTCAGGGCGTGGATGCGGCCGTAGTTCCGGTGTTCCTCCCGTTGCGTCCCGTCCAATTCCGGGTTCGAGAGCATGTCGCCGAGCGCATTGTCCGCCAGGACGTAATCTCCTTTCTGGTAATAAGTCTCTACCAGGGCGTAATCCGCGCTGAGGTTTGGAATCCGGGCATACCATTCCGCCAGCCGGGACAGATGGGTTACGGAATCCGTCACGATTTCCCGAATGGCCCGCTGGCTGATCTCGTTCATCCGGAGGGAGAGGTCGGAGAGGCTTGC
>JAITVP010000063.1 GCA_031285725.1 Bacteroidales bacterium | reverse complement strand
GCACGGGAACGTATGGGAGTGGTGCTGGGACAGGATTGCGGCTTATCCGAGCGGTGATCTGGATGACGACTACCAGGGCGCGTCTTCGGGATCTCGCCGCGTGGTGCGCGGCGGTAGCAGACGCTGGAACGAAGACGCTAGCTATTTGCGTTCGGCGTACCGGGACGGCTACGAGCCGAACCGGCGCGACAGCTGCGTTGGCTTTCGTGTCGTACGCCTCCAGAATTAAGGGAGAGGACGGGACTTCCGGGCGGACTCAAGGGAGTTTGCCCGGAGGCGAGTTTGAGGACGGAACGGGCTTCCGGGGGAGACTCCGGGAGGTCGGTAGTTCGGAGATAGGATGGGCTTCCGGGAACGGGTATTAATGGCAGGGAGCGAAAAGGATAGTGTCTTTGTTCGCTGATACCTGCTCATCGCTCTTTGATTTACTGGGTAGCTTTTCTGCCGTTTGTCGGGAGATGGACGGCAGGGGAGTTGCGGGGAAAATAGTGATTTTGTGAATCAAAACTCACTACGAAAAGAAACAATTATAGCAATGAGGAGCAATATATGAATAAATTGGATTACTTACGCAAGGTTTTTGCACACACAAAAGGTAAAACCTTTGAAAACTATGTGATAAATCAGATTTGGGCTAAAGTTGAAGAATTGGGGATTATATCCGGTTACTCAACAATATGTAAAACGGCCAAATGGATATGCTTTGCTTGATTTATATTTTCCTCAAATTAAATTTGGCATTGAAGTTAATGAAAATTATCATGGAAACATTATAGAACAAGACAAAATGCGAATGGAAGATATTTTTGCAAGTATTCCTGAAATTCATCTGGAAACAATAAAAGAGGATACCTACGATACTGTTAGAAAAAGCATAGATCATATTTCAAACTTAATAAAAAATGAAGTAGATAAATATGGTCCCTTTGAATGGAAAAATGATTGGAAAGAACAAGAATATACAGAAAAATTATCGCAGGCAAGGAAAAAAGGAAAATTGCATGTATCTGATTCTATTGGTTTTAAGAGAATTCAGATTACCAATGATATTTTTCATATGAATTTTACAGAAGGATATTTGCAAAGGGGGAAATCTTTTTTTAAAAAAACGAATACTGAATATATTTGGATTCCTCATCTTACACCTCAGAAAGATTGGGAAAACAAAATTACAGATGATTGGGAAACAATAACGGAAAAGTATAAAGGTTCCAAAGAGAAACCTTTTCGTGAAAATTCCTCAGAATTTGACAAAACCATAAATAGATATACCTTTGCAAGGTATAGGGATGCATTAGGAGTTATTTCATATCGTTTTATTGGTGTATTCAAATTCTCTGATTATGATAAAGACACCTGTACTCGTACTTATAAAAGAGTAAATCTGGAATTTGAGTTACTCTAGGCGAAGGTTCTACGGACTTCCGGGGACTTAATTCCCGAACATCGAGTTTCCCTGTCTTTTACTTCTGTAAGGTAATAGGCAGGGGCTTTTCTTGGCAAAAAATAAAGGAATTTCTCAAGACCAACGTTTTAAGCACATAGACGGATTTCCGGGGAAGAGAGATTCCACATACATGAAAAATATTTTCGCATATGTGAAAAGTATTTCCACACACGTGAAAAACATTTTAACACACGTGAAAAACATTTTAACATACGTGAAAAACATTTTAACGCACGTTTAAAACATTTTAACACACGTCAAAAATATTTCCACACATGTATATTGGAATTTTACGGGCAAAACAACATAAGATTACCGGAGTAAAACCCCAATACGCATCATTTTAGGGATGGAGCTAAACGGGCTTCCGGGATATGTGAAACGGAGAGCGTTAATAAATAATAGTTTTAACAAAAAAAAGAGAAAAAAATCGTAAAACACACTGAAAAGCCATACTTTTTCCCAATATATAGTATGTAAGGAGATGAACAAGACAGTTACACCTGTTTTGACAACAAGTCTCTTTAGTGATACTATCAATATGAGGAGAATGTTTATGGTAGAAGAGCAAGTAGTTCAGGATCATCCCAGCGGAACAAGTACCGCAACAGCCCCTGTCCTCACTTTTGAACAAGTGTGGGCAATCTTACAGGACAGTGCGAAGAAACAGGAAGAAGCTGCCAAACGGCAGGAGGAATTTGCCAAACGGCAGGAGGAATTTGCCAAACGGCAAGAAGAGCGGCAAGAGGAAGCAGCCAAGCGGTATGAGGAAGAACACGCCAGATTTAACGAACGGCTTGGAAACTTAACCAATATGTTCGGCAACTTCACCGAATCCATGGTTGCCTCCGGATTACATGATGCTTTTGGAGCATTGGGTTTTGAGTTTCAAAAAGCATGCCGCAATATCATCATCGATGACAGGAGTAATAAAATCCATCTGAAAATTGATGTGATGCTTGAAAATGGCGATAAAGCTATGCTGGTGGAAGTGAAAACCAAACTAACCCAGGAAAGAATCAATAAACATATGGTGCGTCTGGAAAAAATGCGGAAACTTGCGGATTTGCGCGGCGATACCCGAACGTTTTTGGGAGGGGTAGCCGGCGTTATAATGACTGATGATGTAAAAGAATATGCATCGGAGCAGGGATTCTATCTCATAGAACCCGCAGGAAACACATTTGCCATAACTGCACCCAAAGGCAAGCCGAGAGAATGGTAGACAAGGAACAAAGAGCAGTGAGCAAGTATCAGGTAGCAATTATCAAAGATAAGACTCTCATCCTTTGCCACCTGCTTTGCTCTCTGCTACTTGCTCTCTTTTTTATTCCACGTCCAACAGCAGCTGATCAATCGGTTTCTCTGCCGGAACCATGGGAAGCACCATTTCGTCCATGTCGATATGGCAGTCGATGAGCGCCGGAGTTTGTTCCGCAGCGGCGGAGGCAAAGGCTGACGTGAACTCCTCAGATGTGGAGGCTCGGAAGGCGCGGATGCCGTAGGCGTCGGCGAGTTTCACGAAATCGGGACCCCGGTCGAGGGTGGTCTCGGAGAAGCGTTTGCTGTAGAAGAGGTTTTGCCATTGCCGAACCATTCCGAGGACGCCGTTGTTCATTACGATGATGATAAGCGGAATGTTGTAGTGGGATATGGTTGCCAGCTCGTTGCAGTTCATGCGGAAGGAGCCGTCACCGGCGATGTGCACCACCCGGGTGTCAGGGCGGGCAGTTTGAGCCCCTATGGCGGCTCCGGTTCCGTAGCCCATCGTGCCGAGACCGCCTGAGGTAAGGAAGGTTCGGGGTTTCATGAAGGGGTAGAACTGGGCTGTCCACATCTGATGCTGCCCGACTTCGGTGGTGATGATCGTATCGTCCCCGAGGGTACTGTTGATCGTTTCCATGATGAATTTGGGGTGTAGTTTGCAGTCCCTGTCCCAGGCGGAAGGGGTTTCGGTCTTCCATTCGGTAACCTGGGTATTCCATTCATCGGCGGCTCTTGCAGGGAGCAGGGGCAGTAATCGTGCGAGTATCTCTTTCACGTCCCCCACGAGAGAGCTGTAGGTGCGGATATTCTTATTGATCTCTGCCGGGTCGATGTCGATCTGGAGGATTTTACTATTGGCGGCGAACTTTGCCGGATCACTGATAACCCGGTCGGAGAAGCGGCTGCCGATGGCGATCAAGAGATCGCAGTTGTTTGCCGCCATGTTCGACGCCTTTGT
>JAITVP010000047.1 GCA_031285725.1 Bacteroidales bacterium | reverse complement strand
CCTACCGGCGGCTCTGGAACGATTGCGCGGGCATGGCCGCGCCTTGCTCCACCTACCTGTACTACTCCATCGGGGATTACAGGCAGGCCGTCGTGACTCCCGAAACCGACCTCTACTTCTACCACCCCGACCACCTGGGCAGTGCCAGCTGGATCACCGACGCCCGCGGAGACGCCATCCAGCACATGCAGGGAACATCGGATAAATACTGTGGTTCTTTGCAACCTGATTCACATGATGGATGTTGCACTGGATGGTGGGACTGGAATGGAGATGGCAGAGAAAAAATAGTATTACCGCAACTAAATACCATAGAATAGCAATCCGTGTATTTCCCTAAAAAACAATATTTTTGCAAGAAAAAAGTTTAGACAACTTCAAAAGAATAAACAGGTGACACAGAGTAGCACAGATTTTTTCCAAATCCTCCTCGAAAAATTTCACTCTCGTTTTTTCGTCCTTTTAGACGAAAATGTCTATAAACACCACGAAAAACAATTGGAAAATATAGATGACCGATTTTATATTTATCGCTTCCACAGCGCAGAGTCTTCAAAAACGCTTTCAGAAGTGTCAATGATCATGTCACGGCTCATTGATCAGGGGTTTTCGAAAGACGATCTAATCGTCAACGTGGGCGGGGGAATCGTATGCGATGTGGGTGGCTTTGTGGCAAGCACTTACAAGCGAGGGATACGTTTCATCAATGTTCCCACCACACTGTTGGCGATGATCGATGCGGCACACGGTGGGAAGAACGGCGTGAACCACGACCATATTAAAAACTGCATCGGAACAATACAACTTCCCGAACAAGTGATTATTGAATCTGACTTCTTAGATACATTGCCCGAATCGGAACTGTTGAACGGTTTCGGCGAGCTGATCAAATATGCTCTGATCGCCGACCGGACGATGTGGACCGAGATACGGCAGCTTTTCAAATTGACAAGAGAAAACATCTCTCCGGCGTGGATCTTCCGTTGCATTGAAATAAAAAACGAGCTGGTAACGAAAGATTTACATGATAAAAATGAACGGCGTATTCTCAATTTCGGCCATACAGTCGGTCATGCGCTGGAGAGTTTCTGCTCCATCCAAAATCGGCCGCTGTCGCATGGTCATGCCGTAGCCCTCGGCATCTGTTATGAGAGCCATATTTCGCATCTACACAATCTCATTGGAAAAGAAGAGATTGACGAAATCAAAAACACTATCTTCCGATTTTTTCCTCCTCTCGAAATATCGCCCAACTCCTTTCCTGAAATCTATGCCTTGATGAAACAAGATAAGAAAAACAGCGGTAATAAATTGAATATGACGTTGTTGAGAAATATTGGGGAGGCGATTCCGAACCAGATTATTCCTCCACCGGCACCGTCGTGTTACAAAAACTTTTGATCAACAACGCAAAATCGTCCCGAGCGATGATCTCGTATTCGAAAGCGGGCTCCACAATGACAATGATCTCATTTTCATCGTCTTCCACATCCTTGTAACCTTTAATCGCATTGAATGCCGCCATGATGGAGGGATTCACTTGTACGATGACCAAAGGATCAACGAAGAATTTTACCATCCCGAAATCATCGAAGAATTTGATTTTATGGCCGGTGCGGGTGGTAACCGCAATACCATCTTCCAATTTCTGGATGAAAAGTATGGCTGTCTGGTTCAACTTTTGCGGCGTATTTCCATTGTAAAAAACAATTACGGTTGATTTTTCCCTGCCTTTTTCATACTCAATCTGTTTGCGAAGTTTACCGTCCTCGTCAAAAAAGTCCCACACACCGATCATGCCATCGTTATGAAATGTCCCACGAGACTCTAACTTATTGTCGGTGAGATAACTTTCAGCAACACCGTTTCGTTTTCCCGCAATGTAAGGCGTAACAGACTTGATATCGCCGGAAATGTAATACTCTTTCCGTATGCCGTTGAGTAATCCGTTGTCGAAACTCTCCTCGATCAATAAATTGCCCGTTTGTGTGGAAAAAGTCTTCCATTCGCCCTGTTTAACCCCCTTTTTATAATTTTCCTGTTTGATCAACTTGCCGGCATTGGAATAATAGTTCCACGCTCCATTTTTCTGTTGGTCAACGAAAAGACCTTCTGCCGATTTTTGACCGTTTTTGTGATATAAAGTACTCTGTACCTTGTGCGTGCCGTTCAAGAACTTACTGATGCTCTTCAACGAACCATCTTCGTGATAATATTTGAACTCTCCCTCGGGCACATCCTTGTTGAACCGTCCTTCATAAATCAGCATTTTATCCTCATATTTTTTCCAATATCCGATCTTTTTTCCCTGGTCATCGGTTCGGTTCAATGTATCCTGTCCAAAAACGCAAATAGCTGAAATCAAGAAAACTGTGATCAAAGTGATTTGTTTTATATCCATTGTTTAGTTATTTAATAGAATGATTAGGGTTAACAAAGCAAGATTTCTTTCTCCTATATTGCATTTTTAATATTTGCCGTAATGGCGGCCAACATCTCTTTTGCCCTGAACAGCAACACTTTGACATTGGTGATCGTGACACCCAACTCGGTGGCGATCTCTTCGTAGGAGAGTTCTTTAAAATATCGCAATTCCACAACTTCTTTGTATTTAGGGCGTAATTGACTGACAGCCAAGTGCATCATCTTAATTTTCTGTTTCTCGATAATAGCATCTTCCGGGGTAGGCTGTTGCGAGGAGATAGTGTATTCCGCCAAATTGAAATCGCCGAACGACAATCCTTCATCCACACAATACGGCGAGCAGTTTCTTTTCCGAATGAAATCGATGCAATTGTTCACCGCTATGCGGAAAAGCCACGTGGAAAAGGCAAAATCCTTCGTGTATTTGTCCAAATTCCGAAACGCCTTCCCGAACGCCTCGATGGTCAGATCCTCGGCGTCGTTAGGATTTTTCACCATCTTCAAGAGCATGTAATAGAGCGGTTCTCGGTAATGCTTCATCAAATCGGCATAGGCTTTCTGGTTGCCGTTTTGCAGGGCATCCATGACCAAAACATAGTCACGTTGCGCTTTTTCCGTAAGATGGGGCGTGGTTGTTTTCATTTACGTCGGGCGAAAAAAGATGCGATACAAATAAAGGGATATAGGATGGTGTATATAAAATCGAAAAAGAGAACAAAGGGGATGACTTGCTTTTCGTCCAGTTTTTTGGCAGCCACGCCGAAAATCAGGTATTGAAGGGCGGTTTTTAACAAAAAAACGCCAACCGTCAATGCCAAAAATAAAATACTCCCCATAGCCAACGCCAATGAAAATCCAAAGGCGGCATAAAAAAGAAAAGCGAATAGTGAATAGGTGCGTAACAAAAATTTATGTTTGGTTTTATAGTGTTTTTTTGTCTGATTATAACGTACTTTTTGATGAAACCACTGTGAAAATTCCGGTTTATATCTCGAAATGGTAAACGCCTCTTTGTAATATTCGATTTCGCAATTGTCGGACGTGGCCACTTTGTTGATAAAAATATCATCATCCCCATAATGGATATGGTTTTGTGAGGCGAATCCCTTTTTTTCGTAAAAAAGAGAGCGGGTATACGCCAGGTTTTTTCCGATTCCCATGTAAGGAATTTTCGCCAAAGCGTAGGAAAAATAACTGATCGCAACTTGCAAATTATCGTAATGGCTAAACAGGTTCATGAGACTCTTCTTCTTCTCGGTCGTGCTGTAACCCAATACGATAGAAGTATTTCGGCGGAAATGCTTAGCCATGTTGATCAGCCAATAAGGAGAAGAGGGAATACAGTCGGCATCGGTCAGCAGTAGCAGTTCGTAAGAGGCGGATTTGATCCCGATCGAAAGTGGGAACTTTTTCCCCTGAATGTTCGTGACGGACGAGGTCATGTTGACCAACTTGAGGTGAGCATATTGCACCATAAAATCTCGGATCACCTGCTCCGTCTCATCATTGGAATTGTCATTAACCAACACCACCTCGAATGCATTATATTGTTGTTCCAATAGTTTTGGCAACGTTTTGATCAGATTATGCGCCTCGTTGCGGGCAGAAATAACGATCGAAACCGGCAACATATCCACATTTTTAATTTTTCCCACCTTATGGAACGAGAATTTGACGAAAAGCAACAAATAATATAATAAAAGAATCAGGGTGACGAATCCGAACAATACGAGAACGAACAGTTGAGTATGGGCTAAGATCCATGTTATCATCGACAACAAATTTGAAGAACAAAAGTATGGGTAAAATTGGAGGAATAGCCGTATTTTTGCCGAAATTTACTAACAATATGGAGTTTATAATTAACATTAAGGATAGCAAAAGTTCAGCGCGTACCGGCACCATCAAAACGGATCATGGGATTATCGAAACTCCGATTTTTATGCCGGTCGGGACATTAGGCGGTGTGAAAGCCGTTCACACCCAACATCTTGAGGAGAACGTAAAGGCGCAGATCATCCTGGGCAACACTTACCATCTCTATTTACGGCCAGGCATCGAAGTCCTGGAAGCAGCCGGCGGATTGCACAAATTTAACGGATGGGACAAGCCAATTCTCACTGATAGTGGTGGTTTTCAAGTATTTTCATTGAACCATCGTCGGAAAATAAAACCAGATGAGGGGGTTTGGTTCCAATCGCACATCGATGGCTCGCACCACCTGTTCAGTCCTGAAAAGGTAATGGACATCCAACGTTCCATCGGTGCCGACATCATCATGGCGTTCGATGAGTGCACCCCCTACCCTTGCGAATACAGTTATGCCAAAAATTCCATGCGCATCACCCACCAATGGTTGGAACGATGTTGTCGACGATTCGACGAGACTGAGGGAAAATATGCTTATTCGCAAACCTTATTCCCTATCGTGCAAGGCAGCGTGTACAAAGATTTGCGGCGGGAATCCGCAGAATTCACCGCTTCAATGAACCGGGAGGGGAATGCGATCGGCGGTGTTTCCGTGGGCGAACCAACCGAGTTGATGTATGAGATGACCGAAATTTGCTGCTCGATCCTCCCCGAAGACAAGCCTCGTTACCTCATGGGAGTTGGCACACCCGCCAACATCATCGAATGCATGGCCATGGGCGTGGATATGTTCGACTGCGTGATGCCTACCCGAAATGGCCGGAACGGCATGTTATTCACATGGAACGGCATGTTAAACATGCGCAACGAAAAATGGAAGTTCGACTTCTCCCCCCTTGATGAAAATAGCGACCTCTTCGCTGATCAGAAATACTCCAAAGCGTTCCTAAGACATTTATACACAGCCAACGAGATGCTCGGCCCCATGATCGGAAGTTTACACAATTTGCATTTTTATCTAGATTTAGTGAAAACCGCCCGCAAAAAAATCGAAGAAGGCGCTTTCGCCACATGGAAGGATGAGATTTTACCAATGATTTCGAGGAAACTATAGGAAGTTGGAGGAAAAGGTTACTTCATGTAATGTTTAGAATCTATAAGAATAATGCATTGATAATTCTGTCAAAATAATATTCACAAGATTGATTTTTGCCGTTCTCCTAAGATAAAATTCTTATAAGCTATCAAACTTCTGAAAATTAGAATTTCAGAAGCGAAAATTCTACAAAATACTAACCTTGATTTTGTAGAAGGTTGAAATGAATTGTCCACATATTTTGGAAAACAGGCATTCCCGAATACAACCCCAAACTCCTCGCAATATTTCCCGCCAAACATCGTTCAGTGAGTTGTCATTTTAACTATATGAAGAAAACATCGTTTTTTTTAATATTTACCTTTTTCATATCCACGGCATTATGGTCGCAGACGGCCAAGTACAGCAACGAATTCTTGTCGCTGGGTCTGGGTGCGCGCGGGCTGGGCATGTCGAACGCCATGACCGCCATCACCGATGACGTGACATCCGCTTACTGGAATCCCGCAGGATTGAGCCGGATGAAGAAAAACTACCAACTCTCATTGATGCACGCTGAATATTTCGCAGGTATTGCCAAATATGACTACGGCGCAATCGGTTACAAAATCGATGATCGCTCCACCGTGGCGTTTTCCTATATCCGGTTTGGTGTGGATAACATTATGAATACCACGGAGTTAATTGACAACCAAGGCAATATTGATTACGATAGGATCACCTACTTTTCCGCCGCCGACAATGCGTTTTTGTTGAGTTACGCTCATAACTTTGAAAAAGTAAAAGGTTTGGCATTAGGCGGAAACGCAAAGATCATCTATCGAAAGATCGGGCAATTTGCCAACGCTTGGGGTTTCGGATTGGATCTGGGTTTACAATATCACAACGAGAAAGGATGGCAGGCGGGAGCCATGTTGCGCGACGCCACTTCCACATTCAACGCTTGGAGCTACAGCCTCACGCCCGAAGTGATTGAGGTTTACCTCAGCACGGATAACGAAATTCCTGAAAATTCATTGGAACTCACGGTACCGCAATTGCTTCTGAGCGGAGCGAAGGAGATGAATCTGGGGAAGGGCTTCCATGCCACTTTCGCCTTGGATTTTAACTGCACGTTCGATGGGAAACGTAACACCCTGATCAAATCCAACTTCATGAGTATTGATCCTCGTTTCGGGATGGAGTTCGATTACAAGAAAATCATCGCTTTGCGGGCGGGAATCGGGAATTTCCAACAGGAAATTGATTTTGACAATAAGGGAAAAACCACGTTGCAGATCAACTTCGGCATCGGCATCAATATCAAAGATATCTTCACCATCGACTATGCCTTCACCGATATCGGCGACGTGAGCATTGCCATCTACTCTCACGTATTTTCCCTGAGGGTGGGTTTGGATCGTTTCACAAAAAAATAATCGAGAAATTTGTTAATTATGCAAGATTATGTCTCTTATCCTTATCCTATTCAAGACATTGAAAATAGAATAGCCCAATACGAACAACACTCTTTGAAATATTTCACCAACGAACAGCAGGCCTATCGGTTTCTCATCAACTGCATCGACCTTACCACCTTGGAAGGCAGTGACAACAAGTTGAAAATAGAACAGTTATGCGAAAAAGCCAAAAGCATGATTGATATGAAACGAGGACTGGAAGGCACGGCAGCGGTGTGCGTTTATCCGCCATTTATCGCACAGTGCAAGGAACTACTGGCGTACACACCCATCAAGGTGGCGAGCGTGGCCGGGGCGTTTCCGGCGGGACAGTCGCCGCTCTATATCAAAGTCAGCGAAGTGCGGTATGCATTGGAAGAGGGGGCCGACGAGATTGACATGGTGATATCCCGGGGCAAGTTTCTGGAGGGCAACTATCAAGAGGTTTTCGATGAAATCGCAACCATCAAACATGTGTGCGGCGAAAAAACGTTGAAAGTGATTTTGGAAACCGGCGAGCTGGGCGACTACAATAATATCTACATCGCTTCCCAGCTGGCGATTGAGGCCGGCGCAAACTTCATCAAAACTTCCACCGGAAAAATCAGTGTCAATGCTACCCCGCAATCTTTCTTGGTCATGTTAGACGCCATCGCCGAGCATTATAAAGAGACTGGCCAAATGGTGGCCATCAAACCCGCCGGCGGCATCGCCGACGCCGAAACCGCCATCCTGTTCCTGAAAATATTGGAAAATGTACTGGGAGAAAGATGGTTGAATAATCAATATTTCCGGATTGGGGCAAGTAGGTTGGCAGACAAATTGACGAGTTTTTAGCATTAAAACCTTAATACCGCCTGATTTTGGTGGATCCTGCGAAACCGGCGGAAGAGCATTGGCTTTAAAATCCCTATACATGGCATCTTTCGAGAATGGGCAGTAGGGTATGGACAGTTGCGTATAGCAGGCAAATATGTTGCACAAAATAGCCGCATAAAACGCAGTATGGATGACTGGTTGGATAAGCCGATAGAGAAAAACTTCCAAAAACTCTCTGATATTGCCGGCGATTTTTTTGGCGATGAAATTTTAATTTCCTCTTTTGGAGCGAAAAATATAGGATTAGGTGAATTGTTATATACACATTATTTAACGAAAAAAAATAAAGATGAAGACTAAATCAATTTTCAAAAAATTATTGTTACTTTTGTTAATGCTTCCATTATGCGGTTTCTATA
>JAITVP010000156.1 GCA_031285725.1 Bacteroidales bacterium | reverse complement strand
CTATGATACGCTTGCGTAGATCTAGGGATAAGGGAGAGGGCATAAGCTGATGATTTATGGGTTTAGTGATGCAAAAGTAGTATATAATTTATTGAATTGCTATAAAAAAGCATACTCTTTCGGTGGTGTAAAATTGTATATAATTACCTTCTCATGAAAGCTGATAAGTTGATCTATTTGTAAAATACCGTAAAACAGGCTTGTGGAATCTCTGCGTTTCCATGAATGAAAGATATCTCACAATATCCTCACCGGCCCCAACATCCCCACCGGTTGCCACTCTTGATAGTGTGTCCATAGTTGTCCCACTTTGTTTTTGGGGTCGGATTTCAGGTAGTTGCCGACCGTGGTGGTAACGGTAACCTCTATGGTTAGCGTGGGGAGATTTCGCAACTCTGGATGGATTTGGTACAGATGCCGGCCGTACCATTTGCTGCCCAGCCTCTCGCCGTTGATCCGCACTTCCGAAACGCCGTATACTTTCCCCAAATCAAGATAGTTGAAACCACCGCTGTTTTCCACCTCCGCAACGTAGACCAGTTCGCCGGCGAAAGAGCACGTTTCAGGCAGGGTTGACCAGTCCGGCAATCCGGTAGCACTGCGCTCTGATATTTCGCCATTTATATGCTGCATGGTCACCCGCCACTTTTCTACATGCAGGGGATTCGCATTCTTGGGGGGCGGAACGGGCAAGGGGTTACCGTCCATTTTGCGTTTTTCAAAGACAATCAGTTTCGATGCCGCCGGGTCAAGTTCCACACGCAACTTACCCTTTTTGCCGACCGGATAGAGATACCTCTCACCAGTCTCGGGATCCCACAACCACGCCTGTTCGTTTTTATGGGGAAAGTCGATATCGAAGGAAGCCGCTCGGTTCATATCGCAGTTTGTGATGAAATAGATCTCTTGCTCCTCTGTCTGCCGCCGGATCTGGCTCACGAACGGGTGGGTGGTCGAGAATTTCAGGTAGGGTTCGATACTGCATTCCCGCTGTAGTTTTGCAAACCATGCCGTCACGTCCCCCCGCGGCGGTTCGACGGTGTATACGGAATGGGGGCATTCCTCCTTCATGGCTTTGACGATCTTCCCCACTTTCCGATCATTTTCCCTGTACCTGTTCAATCCCGGTGATTTATGCGGCTCCATCTCGACGAAGATGACCTTCCCTCCGTTTTTCACGAAAGCCAGCAGCATCTCTGCGGTTTCGGGCATTATACTCTCCACTTTCAAGAGAATGAGCGTGTGGTATTTCCGGTTGCCGTAGTTCAGGAAACCGTCCTTGCATGCGCTCCCCTGTATGATCTTCTCGCTGACGTAGTCACAAGCGTTCCCGTTGCGGTGTATGCCTTCCCACACATTGTACTGGTAATCGGGATAATAGAGTGCAGGAAAGGGATCCCGCTGCGGACCATATAATGACCACATATCCCCCAGAGGATGCAGTACGGCAATGTCGGCAAAGTATTCCGAATTTTGCATCACGGCCGAAATCCGGGATTTGTATGTCGTCCACTGCTCAAGGTAACGCCACCACGGATTCCTTTCGTTAAAGAACGTCCCGTAGCGTATCCACCCCGGAAATGGGATGTCGGGAGGAGAATAGTTGAAGCCGTGCAATACAGAGTGTGTCATTCCTGACAGCACGCTTTGGTCACTGGTGATCTTGATCCGCTCGAGCGTGGCATTAAACACAAAATTGGTGTTCGTAACATCCTCCACACTCACAATCCTCCGCCCTGTCAAATGCGCAGCCGAGGAGACGAACTTGTTGACATTCATGTAGGCCGGAGCATTGACGAAATCATATTCCGACTTGCTGTCCCCGTGGCGCATCCACGATTCCCCTTCGGGAATATCCACCACCATTGACGCTTCCAAGGGATGCAGTTCCTTACCGTAAGCCTGCACCCTTGATTGGAGACCGTGCTCGCGGCACCATTGGGTAAAGGTGTTCAGAAATCGCTCCTGCACCAACTCCATGCATGTTATGGTGAAATCGTACCGAACCCTGTTGATCTCGTCCCGCATCTCGTTGGGAAGGTCAACATCCAATTTTCCCACGGCATGCCCCATGTATCCCGTTTTGTATATAATGAAGGGCAAGTACGGCTTCACGTTGTATCCCCGGCGGCGTTGAAACTCAGCCGGAAAGTCGTCGCACCAGTTCGTTCCTTCGCCCTCCATGCTATCCGAAAAAACAGCCCTGAGGTTTTTCGCACTTTTCAAGTCCGGGAAAAGAGAAGACGAGAAATGGCTCAGATAGTTCCTGACCGCCTTCTCGTCGTAGTGGTTCAAAACAGGACCGGAAGCCCCGGGCGCACCGTTGATCACGGCCTGGAAACCGGTGAATTTCACCAAGGCACACAAGACATATACGCCATCGGGAACTTCGAAGACAATATCCTCTCCCACCCTTTTATAGTTGACATTGATCACGGAAGAAAACGAACTCATCCTCAAGGGGATCAGGGAAAGGGAGTACAGTTCTCCCGACATTCCGACGTGCGGGGAGATGATTTGCGGGACGGCATCGTCAATAAAATATTGGAGCTTGACTTTGTATTCCCGCCGGCCTTGCACTTTCCGGTTCGATGCCGTGAGCAGCTGGCATTGCTCTTCCGACTTGAGAAACTCCCCTCCGAACGGCCATCCCGAGCCGCAGAGAATGTCACATTTCATCCCCCTCTCTTCAGCACCCTCTAACGCAATCCTCACGTTTTCGATCCATTCGGGGCTCAGCCATTGTAAAGAAGGAATGGCGTGCTCGCCGCCGTCCGGGAAAGCGATAGGGTTGATCTCCACCCCGCCGATGCCCGCCGCTTTCATGATATCCAGTTCCCGCAAAATCTCTTCTTCGCAGATTTTGTTTCCGTTCCACCACCACCGTACGAACGGCTTCGATTCAACCGGCGGGTTTTGGAACAATTCATACAAGGTGTTGTCTCCGTCCTGCGTGGTTTTGCTGACACATCCAAAGGTCAACATGGAGACTAATGATAACAATATCAACATTTTACAATAATTTCGCCTTACTCGGATCATAGGTGATATATTTAACGCGCAAATTAATGATTTTTCACATACAGCATGAAAAGAAAATCTTCTTAATATTTTTTCTATTTTTGCTTTCTCAAAAAACGATCATGAAAAATGCATCACTTTCGAGTCAAAAAAAAGGATTGGGGAGTGCTCCAGTATATTTCACCGCCATTTCTTCCATATTGGGTGCCATACTTTTCCTACGTATGGGTTACGCTACAGGTATGCTGGGTTTTTATGGCGTTTTAGCCATTATCCTGCTGGGACACATGATCACCATCCCTACCGCTTTAGCGATTTCGGAGCTGGCAACCAACACCCGCGTGGAGGGCGGCGGCGAATATTTCATCATCTCGCGCTCCTTCGGCTTGAAAATCGGTTCCACTATTGGGATCACGCTGTTCCTGTCGCAAACCATCAGCATCGCCTTCTACACGATCGCCTTCGCCGAGGCCTTCCAACCGCTGTTCGAATGGTGCGCCTATCGTTTTGACCTCGAGCTGCCCCGGCAAGTCATCAGTGTGCCGACCTTGTTGATCTTGGCGTATGTCATGTTGAAAAAAGGCACGGGGTCCAGTCTTCGACTCATGTATATTGTAAACGGCATCCTGTTAGTTTCCCTGCTGCTGTTTTTCGCCGGCGGGCCGTTGGCTTCCGGCATGGATCCCTCTCGCATGACCAACCCCAACTTCGGATTTTTCAATGGCAGTCAATTTTTCCTCATCTTCGCCATCTGTTTTCCCGCTTTCACGGGGATGACGGCTGGCGTGGGACTGAGCGGCGACCTGCGCAATCCGGGGAAATCAATCCCCATCGGCACGATGGTTGCCACACTCACCGGATTGGCAATTTACATCTTGGTGGCGTGGAAATTGACTGTTTCAGCCTCCTTGGCGGATCTGGTTTCCGATCAACTCATCATATCGAAAATTGCAATCTTCGGTAGTCTCGTCATCCCAATCGGATTGGCAGCGAGCACCTCCTCATCCATCATCGGATCCATGATGGTTGCGCCACGCACGTTGCAGGCAATCGCCTGCGATAAAACATTTCCGTTCCGCAAACTCAACTTTTTCCTCGGTAGAGGAAAAGGAGAAAATAAAGAGCCTTTCAATGCCTCGCTGCTATCATACGCCATCGCTTTGATATTCATCACATTGGGCGATGTGAACACCGTGGCGGAAATCATCTCCATGTTCTTCTTAATTACTTACGGATCATTGTGTTTAATCTCGTTTCTGAACCACTTCGGCTCTCCGCCTTCTTACCGTCCGCGATTCAAATCGAAATGGTACATTTCGCTGGCCGGTTTCATCCTCTCCGTCTGGGTAATGTTCATGATCAATCCACTCTACACCGTACTGGCTTATATCACCATCATTATCATCTACATTGTCATTGAACATTTCAATAAAGACAAAAAAGGATTGGTGAATATTTTTAAAGGCGCTCTTTTCCAGCTAAACAGAAAACTTCAGGTTTACATGCAGAAACACCAATCCACCATGGACAAAGAGGAATGGCGTCCCGCCGCGGTGTGCATTTCCGGTCACTCGCTGGAACGGGACAAGGTGTTGGAATTGATGAAATGGATAAGCTATCAACACGGATTCGGTACCTATTTCCACTTTATCGAAGGTCTTTATAATAAAGAGACTCACGAGAAAGCGCAGGAACTCCTCTCCACGTTAATTGAAAACCAAAAAGATAACGACAACTCGTTGTATATCGACACTATGATTTCGCCATCTTACACGTCCGCCATCGCACAAGTGATCCAAACGCCATCCATTTCAGGGATGGAAAACAATATGGTGGTATTCGAGTACGAAACCCGCTACTCTAAAGAGCTAAGCCGGATTTTGGAAAACGTCAACTTGGTGAAAGCCGGAGATTTCGATGTCTGCATCTTTGCCGGTTCAGACCATCTGCTACACAACAAGAACGGCATCCATGTCTGGATCATCGATCCCGAAGACAAGAACACCAATTTCATGATTTTACTGGGATACATCATGTTGGCGCATCCCAACTGGCGCAAGAGCAATATCAAGATTTTCATCACTTCCTCCAAGGCGGACTCCAAAGAGGAGCGACATGATATTCAGGAACGGATCGCCACCGGCCGCCTGCCTTTCACGTTGAGCAACATTGAGGTAGTACTCCTGACTGATGAAACCTGCGTCCATGCCGCGGTGTTGGAACGCTCCGCCAACGCCGCCCTCACCATCATCGGCTTCAGCGACGAGGTGATCAATAACGAGAATGTGAAGTTTTTTCACGATTACAAGGAGATGGGGGATGTGCTGTTTGTGAACGCTTCGCAGGGGAAAGAGATTAGTTGAAAGGTGAGAAAGAGGGAAAGGGAAGGTGCATATCAATAATTTAATCTCTACTGACCGATTAAAATTTTGAACAAAAAAGGCGGCAATTTTTTTGAAATCACCGCCCCATCTGTAACTTTGTAGTTGCAAAAAAAAAATCTACAGATGGACAAAAGTAGCAAAAAAAATTTAGTCGGCCAGCCGATTTATAATCAGATACTAAAAATATTGCCAGGAGAGGTAATAGAGCGTATCGTATTGGAAGAGAAAAGTGACCGTTATTACAAATCGTTTTCGACATGGGACGAACTCGTGAGCCTTCTGTTTGGCGTCTATACCCGTTGTGATTCCGCCCGGGAAGTCTGCGACGGCATGGCGGCTTTGGGCGGCAAGTTGAATTATCTGGGTATGGATGCAGCATCCGCCAAAAGCACCTTCAACGATGGATTGAATCGCCGGAACGAGTCCGTTTTTGAGCGGATTTATTTCTCGTTGATCGCTTGTTATTCACCTGTTTAGTCGGCCAACCGAAAAGAAGATGTCGGATTTGATAAGTTTTATGCTTTCGATTCCACTACGATCAGTTTGTTTTCCCAAGTGATGAAAGGTGTCGGTCGCAACCGTAAGGACGATGGACGTAAAAAGGGCGGATTGAAAGTTCACATGCTGACCGACATCCATTCCGATTCGGCCAAGTTCGTAAAAATCAGCGAAGCCAAATTGCACGACAGGAACTTTTTGCAACATCTTGTTTTGCCCCAAGGCAGTATGATTGTCTTTGATAAAGCTTACAATCATTATCTCCAATTTGCTCAATGGACGAAGGAGAAGGTGGATTATGTCTGTCGCTTGAAGGATAATGCCGTTTATGAAGTTCAGGAGGTTATTTTTGAGCAGGAACTGCCGAAAGACCGGGCGGGCGTATTGAAAGAAGAACATATTCATTTGAAGTATTCGCTGAAAAAAGGAGCAAAAAAAGACCAAACGCTTTGTTTACGCAAAGTAACGTACCGGGACGATAAAGGCAGGATTTATCAGTTTATCACCAATAATTGGGAGATAACGAACGAAGAAGTTGCCTTGATGTACAAATATCGTTGGACGATAGAACTTGTTTTCAAGAAGTTGAAACAGAATTTTCAGTTGCATTTTTTCTATTCGGAAAGCGAAAACGGCATAAGGACTCAGATTTGGGTGACATTGATAGCGCATTTGCTGCTTACGGTTTTAAAACGGTTATCGAAATCGAACAAGGCCTTTTCAACCATTGCCGCACTTGTGCGAATCCATTTCATCAGCCACTTGTCTCTGTATTGGGTCATCGAAAACGGCAGGCGAAGTTATCAGAAGCGCGTCAGGAGCCGGAATAAAGTGCCCGACGGTGTGCAATTATTGTTGTTCAATTAGGGGGTGACTTTTGAAATGAGGACTTCTTGAAGCCATAAATAACTAAAAATCAATAAACTAAAAATAATGCCGGTTTTTAATCGGTCAATAGTGAATAAATTTAATTTATTGATTATGAGGAGAATATACAAAAAACACTCTTCCGCTCAGTATATAAAATATTAACAATCAAATGTTTGTATGGACGTTTCAACAAAAAATAGATATGCTGTTTTGTTGGTTTTAATGATTTAGCCCTGGTCTCTTGAATATGTAGTGTAGGAATTGAGAAATTTCTCGTTATTTTTGCCGCCTAATTTCAAAACCACCATTGTGTCGATTTCTTTTAGAAGATATAGGTTGAAAAATGGTCTCACACTGATCATTCATCCGGATAACAGCACGCCGTTGGCGGCTTGTAATATTGTGTATAACGTTGGGTCGCGGGACGAGAATCCGGAACAGACCGGGATGGCGCACCTGTTTGAGCATTTTATGTTCAGCGGCTCAGGAAACATCGACAATTTCGACACGGAATTGCAGAAGATCGGGGCGGTAAACAATGCTTACACATCGCAAGACATCACCCACTATTACTCCATCTTGCCAGCCAACAACCTGGAAACGCTCTTTTGGTTGGAATCCGATCGTATGTTGTCGCTCGGTTTCAAACAAGAGCAGTTGGATATTCAAAAACACGTGGTGATTGAAGAGTTCAAAGAGAATTTCCTGAACCGTCCGTTTGGCAACTTGTGGCATCATTTCTATCATCAGATTTATCAGAAATATCCTTACCGTTGGCTACCCATCGGGGAAAAAATCGAACACATCGACTCGGTGACAATGGAGGATGTGAAAAATTTCTTTTATCGTTTCTATCGTCCGAATAACGCCGCATTGGTGGTATCGGGAAATGTGGTACCCGAAGAAGTTATTTCCCTGGTAGAGAAGTGGTTTGGCGATATTCCAGCCGGTGAGACAATCGTAAAAAACTATCCCCAAGAAGAGGAGCAGTGCAAAGCCCGTTTTCAACTTATTGAGGAAGATGTGCCTTACGAGCTGTTAATCAAGGGTTGGTTAATGTGCGATCGACTGCATCCCGATTTCCACACCTACGACCTCCTTTCCGACCTGTTCGGGAGCGGACATTCGTCGTATCTGTACCGGAAATTTGTCACGGAAGAGGGACTCTTCACCTCGCTGTCCTCCCACATCTCCACTGTGGCTGGTCCGGGAACGTTCGTCATCTTGGGCACACCCATTGCCGGCATCTCGCTGGAAGAGGCCGACCACCGGTTGAGCGATTTTCTTTACCAATTCACATTCAACGACAAGTTGCCTCATAACCTGCAAAAAGTGAAAAATCGGGTGGAAACAATCCTCCTCAACAGCGAGATCAAAGTGGAGGATCGCTCCTTGATCTTGGCCGTCTCCGAAACACTCAGCAGCATAGAAGATTACGAAAAAGAGAAGGAAAAATATTTTGACGTTCGTACAGAAGGGATTCAAAGAATTTGTGAAGGGCTTTTTGTGGAAGAGAAAGGGAATACGATGTTTTTCAGGAAATAGAGCTATTTGTCATGTTTAAATTAATAAATAATTTTATTTTAACTGGATGCGCGTCCATCATAACAAAAAAAACTTTCATTCTCCTTTATCTCGTTTCACAATCCTTTCTGCTCTCTTCCCAAACCTCGCTCTATAAAACCTGGGTGGGCGAAGGATTGGAAGTACTGGAACTGGGCGAAAAGCGAGCCAAGTACACGTATGATGTAGAGCCATTGAACTACCTTGTGGAATTGGAAGAAGACTCCGTGTTGGTGTTAACCACCAGCCAGTGGCGAAGCGGAAAGGCCGAACAAGAAGTGAAAAAATTGGCATTCGACATCCTGCGACTGACCAAGGATAGTCTGGTGTTAGCACCGCTGAATCACAAAGCTTGGCGGGCACTCTCGAAGAACGAGCAATACCATTTCGTCAGTAAATCATCACTTTACGATTCCTCGTTTCATTTTCGAAAAATTCGTCTATACGTATATCCATCGGAGAGAAGCACCGAGCCCGGCATCGAAATGGAGATCGACAGCTCCGGTTATCTCTGTTTCCACACCACACAGCGGATTGGCGTGCTGAAAGGCACCTACCTGGCGCAACTGTCCGATGAACTTTTCCGCAAATTGACCACGCTGGCGCAAACAGCGCCTTTGTCCAAATTACCTGAACAATTCGGCACATCACCCGGAATAGAAATATATGAAATAATTATTGATTTCGATGACAATCAACGAATTGCCAAAGGAAACATCTCTCCTTATCTATACAAACCGTTTATCGATTTTCTACTTTCGATTTATCTGAAAGCAGAACTGAAACAGTGATCTAAAGATGTTTCAACTATCTTCTATCTCTACTATAGATTTAGACAAAAAGCAAATTTTTATTTTAAATGATAAAGGAAAGATGAAAATGCGTCTTTTCTTCTCTCCTTCTTTGCACTTTTTCCCCTCTTAGCGTGATCCGCATCACCGTCCCCACATCCACTGTGGAGGATTTCACGAACAGTTTACCACCGTGGTATTCATTGATAATGCGCTTGGCCAGGGTGAGGCCGAGTCCCCAGCCGCGTTCCTTGGAGGTGTAACCAGGTTGGAAAATCTGTTTCTGCTTTTGGGAAGAGATCCCTTTGCCGCGATCCCGAATGTCAATGTTGACCACTTTATTGTCTTGTGTGATTTCGATGCATATCGTGCCTTCACCTTCCATGGCGTCCACGGAGTTCTTGACCAAGTTCTCAACCACCCACTCGAAAAGATAGCGGTTCAACGGGATGATTACCTCAGACTCTGGGGACTTGATCAACTCAAGTGATATTTTCTTGGAAACCCGTGATTGCAGGTAGCCCAAAAAACTTTCAATCACCTCGATCACATTTTCGTCCTTCAACTCCGGCAAGGAACCTATTTTAGAGAAACGTTGCGCAATGGTCATCAACCGGTTGACATCCTTATCCATCTCTTTGATCAGAGCGGGATCCATGTTCTGCTCCTTGAGCAATTCCGTCCAGGCCATCAGCGATGAAATCGGAGTGCCCAACTGGTGTGCTGTCTCTTTCGACATCCCGACCCACACTTGGTTCTGCTCCGATTTGCGGAACAAACTGAACAACAGGTACGCCACGCCGGCGAAGATGATCACAATGAAGAATTGCAGGAATGGGAAAAGGCGAAGTTGTTTTAATACCGAAGATTCTTGATGAAAAACGTAACAAGTTTTTAAATCAGGCAATTCTATCTTGATAGGCGCGTTCTCGTTCTTCATCTTCTCGATCTGCATTGCCAGTTTGGCTGGATTGTTTATGATGGCGGAATCGATATTCCCGTAAGCAACCACGTAAGTCTCGTTCTCATCGGTAACCACTACCGGCACGGAGGCGGTGTTGATCACTAACTCTTGGAAAAACGACTGGATCAGGTCATTCAGCACCAACCGCAAGTCGGAATAAATCTTGGATTCCTTATAGTAGACAATCACCGATCCGCCTTGGTCGTAAGGAACCCGAATACTGTTGAATTCGGTCTGGTAATTTTCCACTTCTT
>JAITVP010000079.1 GCA_031285725.1 Bacteroidales bacterium | reverse complement strand
AACCAAAGAAGTGCTGGAGGCTGCCATTGCGGATGCTCTAAATATTATTTCAACATCGGATATTTTAGGATGGTTTGCAGAAGACGGATATAGTACAGAAGAAGTTCAATTGCTATAATCGTAGGGTGTGCAAAAATAGAGGGAAATCGCCCGGGTATTATCTTATCAACATTTCACTATTGAAAAAACGTACAACGGACCGTCTTTTTTCCGTTTTCCTTTGCCTACTTTTGTTCGTTTGTTCGATAAAAGATTTATGATTATAAATAATGCAATATGAATCGATTAAGTGTAATTACATACTCGCTTGTTTTCACCCTCATTTTTTCTTTTTCTTTATCCGCACAAGATCCGGTGACGTATGATTCGCCGGGATTCGAATTCAATTCGGCGATGGAGCTTTTCCAGAAAGAGAAATATGGTGCTGCGCAGCAGATGTTCCGGTATGTTTACGAAAACAGTACCGACAAGCAACATGACATGAAGGCGGATTCCTATTTCTACATGGGCGTTTGCGCCGCATACCTGTACAATAACGATGCGATTTTCCTGCTCCGGGATTTCATCCGGCGCTATCCCGTGCATGCTTTCGTGCCGGAAGCGAACTACTATCTGGGAAAATTTTATTTCTATAAAAAACAGTATAAGAAAGCGTTAGAATATTATGAACTGATCAATGAAGGAGATATAGAGAAGGAGGAACTGGCGGAGTTTTATTTTAAAAAGGGATATTGCTATTTTGAGGTGAAGCGGTTGGAGGAGGCCCGTTCTTATTTCAACAAAGCCAAAGATGCGCAAAACGATTACAAATACAGAGCCATCTATTATTTGTCGCACATTGCCTATCAAGAAAAGGAGTATCAAGCTGCATTGGAGGGATTTAACTCCTTGCTCAATTATTCGGAATACAAGGAAGTGGTGCCATTATATATCACTCAAATTTACTTTTATCAAGGCAAGTATCAGGATGTCGTGACCCGGGTGCCTGCGTTTTTGGATCAGATTCCCAAGAAAGAGCGGCAGGATATGGAGCGAATTTTGGCGTTATCGTACTATAATTTAGGTATGTATGAACAGGCTGCACCTTATTTCATCAACTTTATGGCCACACAAGAGGGAGAAATAGGCAGGAGTGATTACTATGCGATGGGTTACACGTTCTATAATTTGCGGGAATATGCCAAAGCTATTGAGTATTTGTCGAAAACCACGAAAGAGAAGGACGAAATGGCACAAAATAGTTTCTACATCATTGGGGATTGTTATGTGCAACTGAACAAACTGTCGTTGGCATCGCAAAGTTTTTACGAGGCTTATAAATTGGATTTCAATGCGTTGATAAAGGAAGATGCGTTGTATAACTATGCGAAGCTACAATACGCCACCGCTGCGACGCCGTTCAGTACCGCCATCAAGGCGTTGGAGAACTACATTGAGGAGTACCCGAATACTGTGCGCAGCGAGGAAGCGAAGACGTATCTGTCGCAAATCTACATGTCTACAAAAAACTATCAAGCGGCCATCAATTCGTTGGACAAGATTCGCTCGAAAACGCCGGATTTGCTGCGGGCGTATCAACGGTGCACCTATTTCCGCGGTTTGGAGTTGGTGAACGCAAACCGTTACGGGGAGGCTGTGGCGATGTTTAACAAGTCGCTTCCTTACCCGTTTGACAAGGATATGCGTCTCTCGGTCATGTATTGGCGGGCGGAAGCGCAATACCGCGAGGGGAAATTCAAGGAGGCGTTCTATGATTTCCGTGCGTATCAGCAAGCGGAGAATGTGGAAAATAACGAGTTTTATCCCATCTCTTTCTATTCGATGGGTTATAGTGCCTTGAAAATCAATAACTACAGCGAGGCGCAACGGACGTTTTCCACGTTTTTGCAATTTAAGGAAGATGAAAGTGACCCGGCGATCGAAGCCGATGCGTTGGCTCGTTTGGGAGATGCTTTTTATATGCAGAAAGAGTTGAATACGGCAATAAAATATTACAAAGAGTGCGAATCAATGATACAGAGCAATGCTGACTACGCCTTGTATCAACAAGCGAAGTGCTACGGTTTCCAGCGAAAAGATCAAGATAAAATAGCGGCGTTGGAGCGGATGATCCTCTACTATCCGAAATCGGTGTACAGCGACGATGCGGAGTATGAGCTGGCCACGACCTACCATGCGCAAAATAACTACACGATGGCGATCTCGGCCTACAAGAACTTCATCGCCAAATATCCGAAAAGTCCATATATCCGTCAAGCACACAACAAGTTGGCTCAGGCGTATCTGAATTCGCAAGACGAGCAGATGGCGATCGCCACTTTCAAATATGTTTTTGAAAAATATCCCGGTTCGCAAGAAGCGAAGGATGCGATGGCGAATTTGGAAACGATCTACACCGAGCAGGGCAACACATCCGATTTCTTCGATTATATTAAGAGCAGGAACATGAACGTTTCGGAGACTAAGCAGGATTCCATTTCCTTCAAAGCGGCAGAGAGCAAGTACATTCGGGGTGATTGCGAGGCGTCGATCAAGAGTTTCCAAGGCTATCTGAAACAGTTCCCTAACGGGTTGTTTGCCGCGAAAGTCCATTTTTACAAGGCAGAATGCGAGTATGGCATGAAGAATTACGACAGTGCGCTGGAAAGTTATGAACATATCGTGAAAAACTACAAGACCGAGTTTAACGAAACGGCAGTGCAAAAAGCGGCCTCCATCTTGTTCAATAAAAAAGAATATACTAAATCATTGGCATACTTTAAGATGCTGTACGACATTGCGACTACACCGCAAAATACGCTTTATGCGCAAAGCGGGATCATGCACTGCTCGTATGCGTTGGATAATTACCGGGAGGCGTTGGCTGCGGCACGCAACGTATTGGGCACTTCTTCCAACGACCAGGAATTGATCAGTGAAGCAAAATTGATTGCCGGAAAATCGGCTCTCGAACTCGGCGATTATGCCATGGCAGTCACTTGGCTGAACGATCTGGCGAAAAACACCACCAGCGAGTTTGCTGCCGAAGCCGCCTATCTCAGTTGTTTGATCGAATTTAAAAAGGGTGATCTGGAGGCCTGCGAGAAGCGAATCGTGGAGATGCTCTCCAGCCAATATTCCTCTGGCTCCGATTACTGGTTTGCTTTCGTAATCATCTTATATGGAGATTTTTATATGGCTAAAGATAATTTCTTCCAAGCCCGCCACACCTACCAAAGTATCGTGGATAGCTATGATGGCGAGGATCTTCGTGCCAAAGCACAATCTAAAATCAATCAGATCAATGAAATAGAACGGAAAATAGAAGAGAAAGCAAAGGATGAGCAGTTGGAGATTGAGGAGGAGTTTTAGGAAGTTAGGAGTTGGGGATGGGTATTGCGTTTGTCCCGTTAGGGATTTTCGCTCGGGATACCTTGAGAAAAATAAAAATGAAATAGAAATAAAGTGATATAATGAAAAAGACAGTTTTAATAACTCTATTGATATGGCTTGCGGCATTTTCGCTGCAAGCGCAAGTGATTGACACGGCGCGGTTTCGGTTGGATTTCCGGCCGATGGTCATCAATTCACAGAAGGTTAACCAGCAGGCGGAGATTAATGATACGGTCTCCGGCGAAGTGGGCTTTAATTACGAGATTTCACCGCAGGAGATCGACATTGCCTTCGAGCCGTCGCAGGTAAAACCGATGAAACTGGCACCCGACGTGATGCAACGACTCTACCGCAACTTCTTGAAAGTGGGGTTCGGTTATCCGGTCACGCCGCTGTTCGATCTGCATATCCATAATCCCGATAACAGTAAATATTCCTATGGGTTGGGAGTTCATCACTACTCCTCCTGGATGCCGGCCGTCGGAAAAAAGATGAAACAGTATGCTTATCACCCGACCAGCGACACGCGGGTTAATGTTTTTTTCAACCGTTTTTTCAAAAACCAAACGCTCTACTCTTCCATCGGATATGTCCACAAATACGCCAATCTATATGGATATAATAAAGACACGCTGAGCCAATACTTGGATAATGTGGAAGATTATTATCGAAAAACGTATCACGATTCGATCAACAATTCGTTTCACCACGTAAAAGGCGAGGTTGGATTTCGTTCAAATTATGTGTTGGAAGACAGGAAGTTAAAACAAGACGTGCGATTGAATTACGATCTTATTACCACGCACAAGAAAGATATGGAAAACCATATTGGTCTGGACTCCTATTTTGCATATGATTCACGGTTTATGAAAGTGACGGGAAGTCAGAATTTCAGAATTGATTTCGATATGGATTTCTACAATAATAGATGGAACGACAGTATCGGCGACACGTTAAACTCATACCGCCGGGTGGATAACAGTTTTAAACTGGAGATTCGCCCGACGATGAACTTCACGATTGGGGAGTACCATTTCCTCTTTGGCGCG
>JAITVP010000022.1 GCA_031285725.1 Bacteroidales bacterium | reverse complement strand
GAGCGTGTTATTTCTAAACTCCACCACATAGAAGTGCTCAGGATCGGAAGAGGCTATTTTATAGGCGAGATTTTCCGGCGTGACGGAACCGATCGGGCGCAAGCTGTAAGTGCCGGGTTCGGTAATCTCCGGGATACTGTCAATCCAGTTGCCATACTTCATCTTCATATACGCCCCCGAATGTTGCGGTGGCGTGGTGTTGACTTCCATCAAATCCCATGAACCCACAGGATGAACATCCGTATTATAGTAATAACGATACAAGTCCGGTGCTCCTAAGGTATGGAACATCTCGTGGCATAAGACGGAGTTGTTGAAATAGGTGGTGGAACTCTCCAATTGGAAATTGAAATCCCACACTCTTAAATCCCCGATGTATACATTCTCGCCATATAACGACCAACGATGCGGCCATAGCAGATCGTTCCAGTCACCTACCGTTCCTTTGACCACGAAAACAACATTATCTATCTGGTCGTCTCCGTTGTAATCCAAATCAAGATCCGTCGGGATCGAATCCTTTACATGCTCGACAGCCCTTGCCAACAGGGCAAATTCACGGGATGTACGATCAGAGTAATCGTAATATCCGTCAGGATTTGTGGCCGAATAAGGCAAATAATAATTTCTTGGGAAGATATCTTCATACGACAACACCACATCGCCCGCCGGTTGAGGATAAAAATAGGAGACGATGCTGAGTTGGTTGTATGAAGCTGTTTTAAAATAGGTATACATGGAGTTGGCGGTGACGGAGGAAGAGTCGTTGAACATGGCCTCCATTGTGGAGAACGTTGTGGTGATCTCCACATCCCCTTGAAAACGGATGAAGATGACCAAATTGTTGATATGCCCACGGTTACGTTCTGAAGATTTAACATCTGTTACTTGAGGCACGGCGTTCATCATTTTGTCACGGCGAGTCATCCACTCTTCGGGAGAGATGATAATGCGCGGCGTGAGGTTCACTGACACCGGATCAATTTTCCCCGCAAGGTGGATCGTGGGCACGATCTCCCCGCCGATTTTCGTCGCATAGACGAAATAGCCCGTGTTCACATCTTGCACAATCGTGTAGCCATTGGCATCATGGAGGTAATTGTAAAACTCATCGCCGGAGACGAAGCAGTGCAACGTGTCGCCGTTGGGTTGGATAAGTGTTCGCGGAATGTCTCTCAAAAACGCAGCGTGCACTAAGTTTAAACATAAAAAAAGAAGGAAGAATAAAGATAAATGTCTTTTCATCTGTATATTTGTTTTGGGCGATAAAAATAGGGAAAAACAAGATCAAAAAAGCAGGCTGAAAGACCTGCTTTTTGTTGCTATTGCGCATCCAATTCTTTTGCACGGAGTTGCTGCACGTAGATAGCTTTTCGCTTTTGTTCCCTGTTGATCACACTGGGTTTCGTGAATTTTTGTCTGTTGCGTAATTCTCTGACAACGCCGGTTTTTTCAAACTTTCTTTTAAGCTTCTTTAAGGCTCTTTCAATAGTTTCGCCTTCTTTAACGGGAACAACGATCATAAATAATACCTCTTTCTTTAAATTAGTTATGTAATAAATTGCGGCGGCAAAAGTACAAAAAAATAGAAATCAGAAGTTAGGAATTGAAATAAAATATGGATAGCCCTGTACCGTCATTTGTGAAAATGTGATTCGAGAGATTTTTTTCCATATTTTTGCATTTTCAATACTGGAATTAATTTTAATTTTAAAGTTAGAACTGTCATGAGAATAATTTTATGTTTGGGGTTTTTATTTGTGATGATTTACTCCGTTTCCGCCCAAGATTTGATTGTTACCCACGGTAATGACTCTATCGAAGGTAAGATCACGAGAATGAGTATAGACACTTTGTTCTATTCCATAAATGAGGTAAGTAAATGGATGCCGATGTCCTTTGTCAAAAGTTGCCAGATCGGGTTTTTCCAAATGAACGAAAATCTTGCGATGAAGCCAAAGGAAAAATCTCGTGATTATCAAAAGATTAGATTTGCACTGAATGGTGGATATAGCTACCGGGTAGGAAAAGTACCGGATGGCCTTGATGCTGAACGTAGGGATTACATAAGAAAATTGAAATCCGGTTTCCATGTGGGCACGGATTTAAGTTTTTATTTCAATAAGAAATTCGGACTGAGAGCCAAAGGCATCTTTTCCCGGGCGTCAAACAGCATGGAGGCATCCATAACGGATCTTGATGGGAATTTTTTCTCTACGATAATGAGCGATCAGATCACTATTTCTTTCATTGGCCCTATGCTTTCCATGCGTTTGTTGGACAACACAATCCATGACCATTTCATGCTTAATGTGTCACTCGGTTATATGGGCTATACGAATAACGTAGTTCTCGCTTATCCCTACAAATTAAAGGGGAAAACGGCAGGTTTTCTCCTTGATATCGGATATGATCGCACATTGACTAAAAATTTTGCCATAGGACTTCAACTTTCACTCATCGCCGGCATCCTCACCAAATACACGTTAAAAAGCGGATCGTATTGGGAAACGGTTAAACTTTCTCAAAACTCGTATGAAAGTTTGATCCGGATTGATGCCTCAATTGGGATACGGTTTGGAAAATAGCAGCTATCAGTCAGCAGTTAACAGTTATCAATGAACTTTAACTGATTACTGGTAATTGTTGACTGAACAATCTTTCCCATTTTCTGTTTTACATTGTGGTTAGAACTAAATTGATAGTATCTTTGCCAACGACTGAGAGGCGGATTTATCCCCCTTAAAGTACATAAATAGAGTACTAATCCAAAAGAAAAGTCTGATGGAAAAGCGTTTAGGCATTATTGCCATTGTCGTTACGGGCAAAAGCCACATTACAGAAATCAATGAATTAATTTCCGAATCCGCCGAGTCGATTATTGCGCGGCAAGGGATTCCCATGCCCCAGAAAAACCTCTCTTTCATTTCGTTAATCATCGAAGCGCCGATGAACAGCATCAACACTCTTACCGGCAAACTGGGTCGAATTCCGGGCGTGGAGGTGAAGACGATCGTGACGAAGAAAGGTGACGAGTTAACAAGTCCACTTGTCCACGAAAAAAGAAACCAAAAATACCAAAAATAATGAATACAACAGAAAGAAACCAAAATTTCATCGACCGTGACAAATTGTACGGGATGATTGAAGGGGAGGCGCCGACGAAACCGGAACTCAAAGCCATCCTTTCAAAAGCATTGGCATTAAACGGGCTGAGCCTCGAAGAGGTGGCCGCATTGCTAAGAATTACAGATCACGACGATATAAAATCAATCATGGAAGTAGCCAAGATCGTGAAGGAGGAGATTTACGGGAAACGGTTGGTGCTTTTTGCGCCCGTCTATACCGGCAATGTTTGTGTGAACAACTGCGTTTACTGTGCGTTTCGGCGAGATAATAAAAAAATTGTCCGCAAAGTGCTGGATATGAAAGAACTGGAAGAGGAGACCCGCATCCTGCTCCGCGATGGTCACAAACGGGTGCTGCTCATCTGCGGCGAAAGTCCGAGGAACAACATTGATTACATCTGCCAAGCGATCCGTACGGTGTATGGAGTGAAGGAGGACAAGCACCAAGTGAAACGCATCAACGTGGAGCTGGCACCGATGTCGGTGGAGGATTTCCGGAAGTTGAAAGAGGAGCATATTGGCACATATGTCTGTTTTCAAGAAACCTACGATCCGGTATTATATAAAGAGTATCATCCCGGGAGTTCCCCGAAATCTGATTTTGAAAACCGCTTGTTGGTGATGGATCGGGCGATGGAGGGCGGCATCGACGATGTGGGTTTGGGCGTGTTGTTCGGATTAGCCGATTATCGCTACGAGATTCTGGCGTTGATGGAACATGCTAACCACTTGGAGCGGGCGTTCGGTTGCGGACCGCACACGGTTAGTTTTCCGCGTATCGAGCCGGCCGAAGGGGCACCGCTTCCTGACCACATCCCGCACCAAGTTTCCGATGAGGATTTCAAGAAGATCATTGCCATCATCCGCATTGCGTTACCTTACACGGGTATCATCCTCAGCACCCGCGAAGACGACGCCATGCGTACCGAACTTTTCAATTACGGGATCAGTCAGATTTCTGCTGGTTCCCGCACGAATCCCGGTGCCTATAGTGATGAAGCTGAAAAATCGGGCAGCCAATTCTCGCTTGGCGATCACCGCTCTTTGGAAGAAGTAATCTCCAGCATGATCGATTCGGGCTATATCCCCTCTTTCTGCACCGGTTGCTACCGCAAAGGCCGGGTGGGACACGACTTCATGGACTTGGCGAAACCGGGTTTGATCAAGCAGTTCTGTTTACCCAACGCCATGTTCTCTTTCAAAGAATATCTGTATGATTTCGCATCCGAAGAGACCCGTCAAAAAGGCCTTTCCCTCATCCAAAACATGATGACCGATATTCCCAACTCCAAACATAAAACCAAAGTAGAGAAAGAGTTGGAAACAATTGACGGAGGAGAAAGAGATGTGTTCTTTTAGAATTCAATGATTCAGTAGATTTAATCCATTGAATTATTGAGTCATTGAATTCACAAACTCGTCCGTGAGCATTTGTTGCAATACGATGGGAGAGATGTCGCGGGAGATTTGGCCGGCTTTGCAGAGGGAGATGGCACCGGTCTGTTCGGAAACGACCACGGCGATGGCGTCCGTGGAAGTGGTGGCTCCGATGGCCGAGCGGTGGCGCAAACCTAAGTCGGTGGGCAGATCTTCGCGGCGCGAAACGGGCAAGATACAGCGGGCTGCTGCAATCCGATGGTTCTTAATGATTACCGCACCATCGTGTAACGGACTGTTTTTGAAGAAGATATTTTCCAACAATTCCCGTGATACCCGGGCATCGATGGTTTCTCCGGTGCTGAGGAAATCCTCTAAGGGTGCTTCTTTCGCAATAATGATCAGCGCACCGGTTTTGCTGGCTGCCATCCGTTTGCACGCCCGCGTGATGGCATCAATGTCATCGATGTGCTTCTGTGGATCGTCTTTCCGATTAAATTTTCCGTTGATAAAGTTGATGAATTTTCGGTTGCCAATAAATAGCAAAAATGATCGTATTTCGGGTTGAAAAACGACAATTAGCGCAATCATCCCCACACTGATCACCTGCCCGAGAATTTCGGAGATCAATCCGAGATGCAACAATGTGGCGAACTTGTAAATCACATATACTAAAGCAATTCCCCAAACAATACGCATTGCCGATGTGCCTTTTAGCAGACTATACAGCTCGAATAAAATCAACGCAACTAAGAAAATGTCAATTAGATCGGAGAATTTGAAATGGATAAAGTCGAGGGCAGCTAAGAGGATCATTCGTAAAAAAGTTAAATATTATTTAAAACGCATAGCAATGCCCGGCAATCCATGTTGTCCGGGCGTAAGATACAGTGCGCTGTGTTCGTTAATATCAAGCAATTTTCCGGCTTTATAGATATTATTCCATGACAAGGTGAGGAAAAACAACGAAGCGGCACAAGTAAGGGAACCGCCTATAATCCAGATATTTTTGTGAGAAGCGTTCTCGAAAACGGTGGTTCCCAGCACGATGCCGGCACTGCCGACCAGACCCAAACCGGTTGCCAAGTAAGCGTTATTGGCAGCTTTTCTCAGGTAATTGCCCACCGTCCTCGTGTTTTTAAAATAGTCCTTTGTCACATAATCGATTCCCTTGAAAATGTAAAGTTCGCGGGCATTCATTTCCCTTATGCAAAGTTTTGTCTCCATCACCAAATCCTTGGTAATCGTTGAGATGGCATAGCCATTATCGATCACAATATTGTTATCGTTTTGTGACAGGATTTTACAAAAAACGGTGTCGATTCGTTGCATATTTTCCATTTTCGAATGTAAAATAACCACATCAATACAATTTTGCGCTTGAGCAAAACTGGCTGTTATGGCGAGCGAAATCAAGAAGATTATTTTTTTCATGGCGATGAATTTTTAGAATCCGGGACTGTAATTTGGGGCTTCGCTGGTAATGGTGATGTCGTGGGGGTGATTTTCCACCACGCCGGCATTGGTGATTCGACAGAAAGCGGCTTTGTGAAGTTCCTGGATAGTTGGAGCGCCACAGTAGCCCATACCGGCGCGCAATCCGCCCGCCATTTGGTAAATCACCTCGAAGAGGTCGCCTTTAAACGGCACTCGTCCCGAAATTCCTTCGGGAACCAGCTTCTTCACATCGTCCACATCGGCTTGTCCATAACGATCTTTGGAACCTTTTTGCATCGCTTCCAACGACCCCATGCCGCGGTAAGCCTTAAATTTCCGTCCATTAAAAAGGATTGTCTCACCGGGAGATTCTTCCACGCCGGCCAGTAATCCGCCCAACATCACGGCATCCGCACCGGCCGCCAACGCTTTCACGATATCGCCCGAATAGCGGATTCCGCCATCGGCGATGATCGGAACACCGTAACTTTGAAGAGCTTTATACACGCCGTAGATCGCACTCAGTTGTGGCATACCCACACCGGCTACCACACGGGTGGTGCAAATCGAACCCGGTCCGATGCCTACTTTCACAGCATCCGCTCCAGCCTCCGTCAAAGCGATGGCTGCCTCGGGAGTGGCGATATTTCCGATAACAACGTCTATATTAGGGTATTGCGCTTTCACACGGCGCAATATATTGATCACGCCGAGAGAATGGCCATGTGCCGAATCGAGCACGATGGCGTCCACGCCGGCACCCACGAGTGCCGCCGCGCGATCCATCGTATCGAAACCAATGCCCACGGCTGCCGCCACGCGTAACCGCCCCTTCGTATCCTTGCACGCATTGGGCTTGTCTTTCGCTTTCGTGATGTCTTTATATGTAATTAATCCCAATAAATGTCCTTTTTCATCCACTACGGGCAGTTTTTCGATTTTATGATTTTGCAAAATTTCGGCGGCATGATGCAGATCGGTATCGTGCGATGTGGTGATCAGATTGTCCTTGGTCATTACCTCACTGATCAACTTGCTGAGGTCTTTCTGGAAGCGAAGGTCGCGGTTGGTTACAATCCCAATCAAACGGTTCTCTTTGTCGATCACCGGAATACCGCCGATCTTGTATTCGCTCATCAGATCCAGGGCATCGTGGACAGTGAGTTCGGGATAGATGGTCACCGGCGAGTTGATCATGCCGTTCTCGGCGCGCTTCACCGAAGAGACCTGTTTCGCCTGTTCTTCAATCGACATATTCTTGTGTATTACGCCGATACCACCTTCGCGAGCAATCGATATCGCCAGTTTGTATTCGGTCACGGTATCCATTGCCGCCGAAATAAAAGGTGCGTTCATCGTAATGTTTTTTGAAAACCGAGTTTGAAGATTGACCTCTTTCGGCAGGATTTCCGAGTAGGATGGAATAAGCAAAACATCGTCAAACGTTAATCCGTCTAACTTAACTCTATCTGTAGTAAATGACATGGTGATGAAATTTTTTTATTTCGCGCAAAAATACAAAAAAAGCGCGAAGGGAGAAAGAGTATCAACCGAACATTCAGGGCTAAATCATTAAAACAAACAAAACAGTATATTTATTTTTTGAAACGCCCATATAAACATTTGATTGTTAATATTTTATATACTGAATGGGAGAGTGTTTTTTGTATATTTGCCTCATAATCAATAAATTAAATTTATTATGAGAAAGACATTTTTATCTTATTTTTGCACCATCAAAGACCACAGAATCAATCGAAGAAAACGTCATCCCTTGGA
>JAITVP010000159.1 GCA_031285725.1 Bacteroidales bacterium | reverse complement strand
AAGCGTTGGCCACCGCAGGAACGTACACAAAGGTATTGCAAACTGTGAACGGCTGCGACAGCATTTTCGAGTTGACGTTAACCGTCCATCCCGCTTATACCACGCCAATGGCAGCAAGCATTTGTCAAGGAGAAATCTATGATTTCTTTGGCTCACCCTTGACGGTGTCAGGTGTTTATCGGGACACCTTGCCTACCGTTCATGGCTGCGACAGCATTTTTGAGTTGACGTTAACCGTCCATCCGCTACCCGAAACCCCGGAAGTGATCAGTGGAGAAACATCCGTCACTATTGGTGGCGAATATCAATACTCCATTGCTCCTGCCGAACACGCCGAAAGCTACCGTTGGATGATGTCCAATCCTGCATGGCAACTCGACAACAGCAGTTCTACGCTCGCCACCCTCAACATCACGAGCAGTGGCACGGGAATTTTGTCGGTTGCCGCAATAAACGATTGCGGGGTATCAGACACAAACAGCATCACCATCACCTCATCGTTAAACATTGTAGAGATAGGACATATCCCGTCCCTACGGATTTACCCCAACCCCACCACAGGGCAATTAACAATCAAGAATGGCGAATTAACGATTGAGAATATTCGGATTTATGATGTGTATGGTCGCATGCTGGATACAGGGCATGCCTTGTATACACATGACAAAACCACCACCATCAACATTTCACATTTGTCATCAGGGGTCTATTTCCTGCAAATAAAAACCGAACAAGGAACGGCCACAACGAAAGTGATTAAAAATTGACAATGGAGTTTTCATTTCTTGAGAAAAGGGCTACTGGGAAGCAGCCCTTTTCCTTTCTTCACTCTTCCAAGTTCCATTAGAGACAGACCTCAAAGAGGTCTAATATGTATAGCCGGAAAACATCGCACATCATATACGACCCCATCCGGGGTCGCACATTATCCGGTTGCATTCGTCAGTCTATAAAATATGTGAACCTTTCAGGTTCAAGGTCGTTGGAAAGCGGCTCTACAGGAGGCTAAGTTGAATGAAATAAAAATGTATTTTTGCATCCCTGTTAGAGATGAATTATTATTAATGGAAAATAAAGCCATAAGTAAAGTAGGAAGCGATAAAATAAGTTTTATCAGTTTCATTTTACTTGCATTGGGGGATAAGAAATTAAGATCACTCACAAGAGATATTTAACTACATAAGATTACATGGAAACAAAAGGGTTTTTCAAAGAGACACAAAGATATAAGCAATGGTGGATTTGGATCATATTGTTGTGTATTAATGGCTTGTTTTTTTATGGAATTATCAAGCAAATCATCATTGGAGAGCAGTGGGGCGATAAGCCGATGAGCAATACTGGATTATGGGTCGCTTTTGGCTTCACATTACTTCTGACTATTTTATTTGCCTGCTTTCGGCTTGAAACCCGCATTACTGATGAGGGGGTTTATGTGCGATTTTTCCCTTTTCAATTAACATACAAAAAATATAGTTGGGATGAAATATCAAAATCTTATGTCAGACGATACCACCCAATTGGAGAATATGGAGGATGGGGAGTTAGATATGGTAGAAAAGGAAAGGCATATAACGTTTCAGGAAACAAAGGGTTGCAACTTGAGTTTGTAAATGGGAAGTGCCTTTTGATTGGAACCAATAAACCGATAGAATTGGAAGAAGTATTGAATCGTATGAAAAAATCAAAGCAATAAGTTGATTTTTTCCATGTTTTATGAACGCATTTGTATAAGGATTAAATTGCGAAATAAAAACGAACCCATAACAATCAACCATAAACAACTATTTTAGCCGACCATTAACCACTGATCATTAACAATATGGAACAAAATCAAAGAGACACCTACAACTCCTTCAGCCTGATTCAGTTTATCTGGAGATGGAAATATTCGATCCTGATCATTTGCGCCGCCACAGCGGTTTTGTCGTATATCTTTTCGACACCGTTGTTTGTGACACCGAAGTTCCGTTCGACCGCTATCATCTATGCGCCGCGGACGAACTCCATTGCCAAGATTTTGATGAACGAACAGAATTACAATGAGCGGCTGGATGTGAAGTCATACGCCGTGGAGGAAGAGACGGAACAGATGATGCAAATCTTGAACACCCGCGATATCCAAGATGCTTTGATCGTAAAATTCAACTTGGCTGAGCATTACAAGATCACACCGGATCAAAAATATTGGCAGAGCCGGTTGTATAAGACGCTTATAGGAAACATAAAAATCAAAAGAACCGAGTTTGGCGCCATTTCTATTACGGTGGTGGACGAAGATCCGCAGATCGCTTCCGACATGGCAAATGAAATTGTTGCCCAATTAGATACAGTGAAAGGTCGAATTGAGCGGGATCGCGCGGCAGCGGCATACCACCTGTTACAACAACAGTTGATCGACGTGACTGCCGAAATCAAACGAGTGGATGATTCGTTGAAGGTGATCATGGCTTACGGTGTTTTCGATTTCGAAACCCAATCTGAACGAGTGATGCAGCAATATGCCATCGCCATTTCGCAAGGCAACACGGCAGCGGCCAACCGCTTGCAATCCGAGTTGGATAAATTGGCTACATGGGGGGCGCAATCCGAGGCGCTACGCGAATTACAATACTATTTCCGAGAATACCAATCCATGTGCAAAGCCAAAATGATGGATGCCAAAGTGGATATGGAAGCCAAGATGCCTGCGAAGTTCGAGATCGAAAAAGCGATCCCTGCCGACAAGAAATTCTATCCCCAAAAGATAGTGGTGATGCTCGTCTCCACGCTCTCCGTGTTCGTCCTCTGCATCATCATTTTGTTGATTGTTGAAAGTATTAAATCAATACCCGCCTCTCGCTTTAAAAAAGAAGAAACAGCGTAAATGAGATCTTCCTTAGAAAAGATACTGTTTTACGGAGGAGGTGTTGCGTTCGTAATGCTAAACTGCTTGGCGATCTGGATGGAAATCTGGATTTTTCCGGTAGTTTCGGTGATGCTCGTATTTTTATATCTACTCATCTTCCGTGTTGATACCTTGCTCTACATTATGGCGTTCGTCACGCCGCTGTCAATGCCGTTTGGCGATGCGCAGATCGGCTTCCAACTCTCGCTGCCCTCCGAACCGATCATGATCTTAGTGATGCTGCTGTTCATCTTCCGCATCATGTATGACATGAAAATCGACAAAAAAATCCTAAAACATCCCATTACCATTGCGATATTCGTCTATTTCTTCTGGCTGATCATCACCACGATCACCAGCGAGTTACCGATGGTTTCCCTAAAATATGTTTTATGCAGGTTATGGTTTGTGATTCCGTGTTATTTTATGGTCATCCAACTCATTGGAAAACGAGATAAACCGATCGTCACCTTTTTCACGTGGCATGCCATCGGGGTGGCATTAGTGGTGTTCATCACGACCGTCCGCCATGCGATGCAGGGATTTTCGGAAACCGTCGGACACTGGATCATGTCGCCGTTTTACAACGACCACACCGCCTATGGTGCGATATTAGCATTCATGTTGCCCATCACTATCGCTTTCATCTTTTTGCCGGAAAGTAAAAAATGGCAGAAAGTGCTATACATTGTTCTATCGGTGATCTTACTGATGGGGTTGTACCTTTCGTTCAGCCGGGCGGCATGGTTAGGATTTATTACCGGCGCGGGTGTTTTCTGTATCCTTAAACTACGAATCAAACTTTCGTGGTGCTTGATCGGTGGGGCGCTAATTGGGATGTTTTTCTACTTTTTCGCCGATGATATTCTCTACAAGATGTCCCGCAACACGCAGGACTCTTCTGGCGATTTCGCCAGCCATATCCGATCCATTTCCAACATCAAGACAGACGCTTCCAATGTGGAACGGTTGAATCGTTGGGAAGCGGCACGCGGCATGATCGTGGAACAACCGGTAGTGGGCTGGGGGCCAGGAACCTATCAATTTGTTTACGCCCCTTTCCAGAAAGGTAGGTATAAAACCATCATCTCCACCAACTTCGGGGATGGCGGGAATGCCCACAGTGAATACATTGGACCGTGGGCGGAAACAGGCACCGTTGGGCTACTCACCGTGCTCGCCCTTGTGGTGCTAATCCTCTATTATGGCATCAGGACATGCATCCGTTCGCACGACACGTTTACCCGAATTATTGCCTTGGCAATGTCTATTTCATTGATAACCTATTATATACACGGATTTCTCAACAACTTCTTGGACACCGACAAACTCGCCTTGCCCTATTGGGCAGCCTTTGCGGTAATTGTGGTGTTGAGCAGTAGGGTGAAGGAGAAACAATCATTTAATAGCAATACGGATTCGACAGATAACATGGATCCAGAAAATCCGTCTAAATCCGTCTAAATCCGTGTTACCATCCCAAACATAAAATTCTATGTACCGTTTCTTACTTTTTAACCTATTATTATTCTGCACATTAAATCTTTCCGCCCAAAATCAACCCCATATTGCAGGTGCCAATAACCCCGTGAGAATACAGATTAAAGGGAAATTTTACGCTACTCCGACAAAAACACCTCAAAATCATGTGGTTATAGCATCACACAACAAGTATGTCTATTTTTTGAATAACAGAGGGAGTGTCGTGAATAGCTATAGAACAAGAGGTTGGATACACGCCACGCCCAATCTGCTGTCTGATAATACCGTGGGCATCGGAAGCTATGACGGTCATTTTTATTTTTTTGACACGGAGGGGAATATGATAGAAAAAATCAAACCAGGCGGCTTTATTTTTACTGAACCGGTGGAGTTGGGCAATCATGTTGTTTTTGGAAGCAACCGCGGAAAAGTGATGTTTTACGATAAGATCGCCCAAAAATTGGAAAAATTGAAATTGAAACGGTTGGTGCACGGTTCCCCGTTCGTCACCTCGGATTCGATATTGGTGGTGGGCTCCAATAGCAAACTCATCTATTTCATTAGCAAAGATAAACAGTTAATTAATACCTATAAAACCCAAGGCTGGATCATGCACTCCAAACCCTTTGAGTTGTCGAACGGTTGGGTGATTGTCGGTTCGTATGACAAGCATTTATACGCCTTGGACACGAAAGGCAATCTGCAATGGAAGTTCTGCACGGAGGGGAAAATTCACGGTTCCCCCATCCAGCTAAGCGATGGCACCATTGCCATCGGCTCAATGGACGGCTCACTCTATCTGTTGACAGAACAGGGCGAGTTGATCAAAAAGGTGGAGACCGGTAAACGGATTGTCTCTTCGCCCGTTAAATATAATGATGAGATTTTCGTGATCGGTTCGTATGACAATCTGCTCTATTTCGTGAATACAAAAGGAGGGATTTTAGCCCGGTATGATCTTCAAGGCAAACTCTTTTCCACTCCAATCGTGATGCACTGTGGCACGATTTACTGCTGCACCGCCAACGGCATCATGTCGTTTTTGCCGGAGGGATATGTGAGGCAATTATTGAAAAGCGGTAAGTAATAGTTCGTTGAGCAGAGGAAAATAGACTTGTCCACAATGAAAAAAATAGTGTATATTTGCGCCGTTAATTTTTTATTTAAACAAAAAACGCAAACATGAAAAAAGTGACTTCTTTATTTTTGATCATGCTTATGATCGTATCGTTTTCGGCAAAAAGCCAGACTATCCCAAACTTAGATTTTGAGACTTGGACCAGTAACACCGCAGCCAGTAACTGGTCTTCAAAAATAAGCCTTTCAGTTCTGAGTATCCCCATGTTTAACTTTGAATTTGGCACAAAAAGCACGGAAAAGCATGGTGGAAGCTATGCTATGGAGTTGAAAGCGCATACCCTAGACCTCTCAGAAATGGATTATGGCATGATTACCGTCCCCCCCATCTTGCAAATAGGTCAAACTTCGGCATTCAACCTCACGCCTGAAGCCATAGAATTACTCGGCAATCTCTCCGAATTAGATTTTAGCGACATTTCAACGTTGCTGCAATTAGCCAATCAGGCCCAAGGGTTGATTTCCGAAGGCGTTTCCATCTCTTCAAAACCGGGATACGTAAAAATGTGGGTGAAATCAAGCGTGGCTGACACCATCATGGTTGGAGCATACACAACATCCGGCACCGGAGACCAAAGAACCCCCACGCAAGCGGGTATGGCGATGGTTACGGATGCCACTAACTGGACGGAAGTTACGGTAACTTTGTCTGACTTGGTTTCTACCGCGCCCGACAAACTGGGTATCGTTGTCGTTGGCGGCGGCTTGGATGTTGCCACAACCACTTCGTTTTACATTGATGACGTGACCGTTGAAGGGCATGCTAACAATATCTTAACCAGTGATCTAACATTCAAAGTGTATCCAAACCCAGCTGTCGACATCGTGAAAATCGACATGGACGGCGAATATTCCATCAACATCTACGATGTGATGGGTAAAAAAGTGTTGAGTCAAACGCAACTCCAAGGCATCAACGACATCGACGTTTCCGCATTGAGAACCGGCGTTTACATGTTGGAAGTGACACAAGGCGAAGGTACGCAAATGAAAAAAATCGTGATTGAATAATCGTGAAAATATTGCTTGCCCCTTTGCACGGAATCACTAACTATGTTTTCCGAAACACGTTAGCGAGTCACGTAGCGGGAATTGACGCAGCCATTGCTCCTTTTCTGCCGGTCATGCCGGTGGAGCAAATCAAAACCAAATCCTGGAAGGACATTCTTCCAGAAAATAACACACAATGGGAAACCATGCCCCAGCTTATGGGGAATGTGGTTTCCCATTGTGTTGACACAGCCCAGGCCCTTGCCGATCTGGGCTACCCATCGGTGAATTGGAATCTCGGCTGTCCCATGAACCAGATTGTCCGGCGGCAACGCGGCTGCGGATTGATGCCGTATCCCGAACTTATTGAGGATGTGTTGAAGACGATGGGTAGGAAGAACCGTCCGCTCTCCCTCAAAATCAGAATGGGACTGCACCATCGCAAGGAAGGACGAGCCATTATCGAAATGAGTAATGATTATCCGCTGGATTTCATCATCATCCATCCCCGTTTGGGTGAATGGCAATACAAGGGAACTCCCGATTTGGAAGAGTTTGCGTATCTATTATCCCACTCTCAACATCGAATTATTTACAACGGCGACATCAACACCGTGGAGGATTTTAACTCGTTGCAACGCCATTTCCCCAATACTCACGATTGGATGATCGGCCGCGGTTTGTTACGAAATCCATTTCTGGCGGAAGAGATCAAGGGGGGAATTGCCAATCCTGATTTGCGAAAAGCGCGTTTCCACGCCTATTATAGTGGCCTCATAACAGCAATTCGGGAAAACAAAGGGGAGAGAAGTTTATTACCGGCGTTGAAAGAGATGTGGCACTATTTTAGTGCTTTTTGGTGTTTTTCAGATAAAGAACTTTATGATTTGTTAAGAATAAACGATTTGTGTTTATTTCAAGACTATGTCAATAAGCATACGGAAATCCACTGAATAGCACAGAGGATAGCAATTTTTTTTTATAATTGATAAAATCAAAACCGATTTTTTTTATTTTTGCATTCTTTCTGAATGGAGTTTCTGTTTTGCCTACTAAACCCCAAGTACGTAAACCAAATATTTAAGCATGAGTGAATTATTATTATCCGTATCTGGTTCCCCCCATGTACACCATAGCGATTCGGTAAAAAAAATGATGTGGTCGGTGGTCATCGCCTTGATTCCGGCTTTTTTAGTTTCCATCTATTATTTTGGTATTAATGTGGTGATTATCACGGCGATTTCCATTTTATGCTGCTTGCTTTTCGAGTATCTTATCCAACGATTTTTACTGAAAGTGAAACCGACCATTTCGGACGGTTCCGCGGCGATCACCGGCTTATTGCTGGCATTTAACGTGCCCTCCAACCTGCCATTGTGGATGGTGGCAATCGGTGCATTAGTGGCGATCGGTATTGGAAAAATGGCCTTCGGCGGATTGGGGAAAAACCCCTTCAATCCGGCGCTGGCAGGTCGCGTGTTCCTGCTGATCTCCTTTCCGGTGGCGATGACCAGTTGGCCCTCTCCCACACCGATCGGACAAGTGGCCGACGCCCTGACCGGCCCCACACCGCTGGGTATTTTGAAAGAAGGCGTTGCCGCAGCCATCCCCGTTTCAGAAATCATGGTTAGTCCTAATATGCCCGATTATGTGGAGATGCTAATGGGACAGATGGGTGGCAGTTTTGGCGAGGTTTCAGCAATCGCTTTGTTAATTGGCGCTATTTTCTTGTTTATAAGAAAGATTATTACGTGGCACATTCCGGTATCATTCATTCTCACCGTTTTCGTCTTCGCTGGTATCTTTCACCTGATCAACCCTGAAGTCTATGTAAATCCATTTTTTCATTTAGTCACCGGAGGATTGCTGTTGGGGGCATTTTTCATGGCGACCGACATGGTCACCTCGCCCACCTCACGAATGGGGATGATTGTCTTCGGCGTCGGCTGCGGCCTCCTGACAATCATTATCCGGATGTTCGGTTCCTATCCTGAAGGCGCCTCTTTCGCCATCCTGCTGATGAACGCCGTTACCCCGTTGATCAACAAAGGGTGCAAACCCAAAGCATTTGCTAAGTAAAATCATGATCTAAAATAGTTAGTTATGGCAAAGAAAGGACCAGGTTTATTTCAGTTGATATTCTCATTGACGAGTATCACGTTGGTGGCTGCCATTGCGCTGGCCGCCATGGATTCCGTGACAAAAGCCCCCATCGAAGCGGCGCGACTCAAGAAAAAAATGGAAGCGATCGCAGAGGTGTTACCCGGGTTTGACGGGGAAACCACCGAAATTCGCTTCATGCCAGACGACGGGAAAGATTCTGTCATCGTTTACATGGCGCGGCAAGACGGCGAACTCTTCGGCGCCGCTGTGGAAACATATACCGACATCGCTTACAGCGGGCGGTTCACGATCATGGTGGGCTTTGATGCCAACGGTATCATCACCGGCACATCGGTACTCCAAATGAGCGAAACGCCGGGGTTGGGCGATAAGATCGACAAAAGTAAAAATCCAGTTTTTTCGGGACAGTTTGTTGGAAAAGACCCGCAAAATTTCCGACTAAAAGTTAAAAAGGATGGCGGCGACGTGGATGCCATTACCGCCGCAACCATCTCCTCCCGGGCGTTTTGCGATGCCACGGAGAGGGCATACAAAATTTTCATGAAAGCAAAGGAGATTTCCCATGAGTAAAATAAAAATCTTAACCAAAGGATTAATCAAAGAAAATCCGGTTTTAGTGTTGGTGCTGGGGATGTGCCCCTCGCTGGCAGTGACCACTTCCGCCATAAACGGTCTCGGTATGGGGTTGGCCACTACTTTTGTACTTCTCATGTCTAATATGCTCATTTCCATGCTAAAAAACTTTATCCCCGACAAGGTGCGTATTCCGGCTTATATTGTGGTCATCGCAACGTTTGTTTCCATTGTGGATTTGGTATTGCAGGCGTATGTTCCGGTATTAGCATCCAGTTTAGGGCTTTTCATTCCGTTAATCGTGGTAAACTGCATCGTGTTGGGGCGGGCAGAGGCATTCGCCAGTAAAAACTCCGTCCTGGATTCCATGCTGGACGGTCTCGGTATGGGACTTGGTTTCACCTTGGCACTATTCACCATCGGATTCTGTCGCGAATTATTGGGTAGTGGTGCCGTGATGGCTCATTCGTTGATCGGCGGAAAAGATGGAATTTTAGTCTTCGTCTTAGCACCCGGAGCTTTCTTCGTCTTGGGATTTGTTATTGCGATCGTGCGAAGACTTCAAAGTTAGTAAAATAGCCGGCAGAAGAACAGATTAAGCAATAACTATCAATAGTGTTTATAGACTTTAAAAACAATGATTATGGAATATATAGTAATGACGATTGGAGCTGTTTTTGTTAATAACATCATATTATCGCAATTTTTGGGGATATGCCCGTTTTTGGGTGTTTCCAGCAAAGTGGAGACGGCTCTCGGCATGGGTGCGGCAGTCCTCTTCGTGATGGCCATTGCCGTCTTGGTCACCGCCACGGTGAACCAATATGTGCTGATCCCTTTGAATCTGGTGTTTCTCAAAACCATATCTTTTATCTTGATTATCGCAGCGTTAGTGCAGATGGTAGAAATCATATTGAAAAAAATCAGTCCTTCGCTCTATCAATCTTTAGGCATATTTTTACCGCTGATCACCACCAACTGCGCCGTGTTGGGTATCGCTATTTTAGTAACCCAACAATTCGCCGGCAGCATTTTGGATAGCGTATTCTTCGCCTCCGTTTCCGCCATTGGCTTCACAGTGGCCATCGTGATCTTCGCCGGCCTTCGCGAACAACTCGAACTGGTTGGTGTTCCCAAAGGCATGCGAGGTGTCCCCATTGCCCTTATCACGGCAGGAATCTTGGCTCTGGCATTTATGGGATTCTCAAATATAGTGTAAAAGGAACATCTTTCACCATTATTCTTTCCTCCCTCCGGCGACACCTTTTCTTCCGATTTTTCCGACGGTGTACTGAACGGTTGATTTTTTCCTATGTTTAGGGAAAGCTAAAATATTTTTTTGGCTGTAGTTAAATTTAGCGTTGTTTATTGATAGAATTTTTGTATCTTTGATCCGATTTTAAATTATATAGTCATGGATTATCAAGAAATACTATTATCGGCCAAGTTGATGT
>JAITVP010000151.1 GCA_031285725.1 Bacteroidales bacterium | reverse complement strand
TGAAGATAAATGAGGGTTGGTCTTTGAAATTTTTCTGAAACATAATGTTCGGGTTGATCTCAAAGGTGAAGAATTGCACCTCTTTGTTTTCTTGGGAGAAAATATCTTGGTAGGAGATCATGTATTGGTGTGAGGTAAACATGTATTTCCAACCGGCATCGCATTGGAAAGCGAACTTTTTATGTAAAAATTTGTAAGAAACACCCGAAAAATTGCCTGCCATGATGCCGACACTGTGTTTGTAGTTGTTTTGTGCGCCCGCCGCAAGGACGAGAAAAAATAGGACAGTTACAATAAAGATCGTCTTTTTCATCCGTATAGTATTATTAATACGTGTTATAATTTATCGTCTAAGCAATCGATACTTTTTCTCCAACAGATTACCGCTACCCGGAAATTTTTCCAAAGAGGAGCAGTTTATGCTTTCATTGGAGATACTTGAAACTGTTGCACAGGAATGGAAACAGGTCGATTCGCCGTAAGGAGGATATATGAAATCGCTAATCAGCAGATCACCGTGAATGAAATAGCTGCTGGCCCTCAACTCGTATTTTTCCCAATTGTCATTTTCAAGATAGTACACATCAAAACTTTTATCCGCCTTGAAATCTAATTTGTATTTCAAAGCAACAAGCGAATCATTATTGATTACTTGGAAAACCTCCCACTGCCCGACCAATTTTTCCACTCTAATATCATTCATTTTATATAGCGAGAAAATCCGGTTCGCAGTTAGGTCTTGTCCATCAATGACAGTTTTTATTTCTTGGTAATCAAGATAATTAAAACCAACTCGTTTGATCTTCATAGACAAATCCACCGACTGTCCCAATGGGTTAGTGCCTTGCAAGGAAATCATATCTTCGTCCACGGTGTAAGTATAGTTGCTGTTTTCCATCCATTCGGCCCCCACAGCAAGGTGGGAATCGTAGGCTTGAGCATGAAATTGCGTGTTGTCATTACGAAATTCCATCACAAAAAATTCGGTAGACGGAATGAAAAGGTAATTGATCTCATGGCAAATCCATTTTCCTTGAATTTCGGCTTTGTAGTCTGTTTTATTTCTATTGCATCCCGCTAACGCAAGAATCAAGAACAAAAGAGAGAGCCATTTTTTCATATACAATGTGTGTTGGATTAAAACGGGGCAAATATATAAAAAGTTGATGAGTAGACAAGTGTTTTTTTACATAAAAATCGGACGGCTAAAAGCCGCCCGATCCTTTGTATATTCTACTTGTTAACTCGTCACTTTCCTAATACATTCCCGGCATTCCGCCGCCCATGCCACCCATCGGGGGAGCTGGAGTCTCTTCCTTGATTTCCGCCAGCACGCATTCGGTAGTGAGCAACATGCCTGCAATGGAAGCTGCATTTTCCAACGCCACGCGTGCCACTTTCGTGGGGTCAATCACGCCGGAGGAGATAAGGTCTTCATAAACATCCGTGCGAGCATTGTAACCGAAGTTACCGTTCTCTTTCCGTACGGCGTTTACTACCACGGAGCCTTCTTTGCCAGAATTTATAACAATTTGACGAAGAGGCTCTTCCAATGATCGGCAAATGATATTGATCCCGATTTGCTGGTCTTCGTTTTCACCTTTCAAGTCGTTTAGGGCATCAATTGCACGGATGTAAGCCACGCCGCCGCCGGGAATAATTCCCTCTTCGATCGCTGCGCGGGTTGCGTGCAATGCGTCGTCAAAACGATCTTTCTTCTCTTTCATTTCCACTTCGGAAGCAGCACCCACAAAAATCACCGCCACGCCGCCGGCCAATTTAGCCAAACGTTCTTGCAGTTTTTCCTTATCATAATCAGACGTGCTCTTCTCAATTTGGGATTTGATCTGCGCGATACGTCCCTCGATGTTGGCTTTTTGTCCCGCACCGCTCACGATTGTGGTATTTTCTTTGTCCACCGTGATTTTTTGCGCACTACCCAGCATTTCCAGCGTTGCATCTTCCAATTTATATCCTTTTTCTTCGGAGATCACCACACCGCCGGTGAGGATTGCGATATCTTCCAACATCTCTTTTCTGCGATCGCCGAATCCCGGAGCTTTCACCGCCACAATCTTCAAACCGCCTCGCAACCTGTTAACTACTAATGTTGCCAACGCTTCGCTTTCGACATCTTCCGCAATCACCAACAATGGACGACCCGTTTGCACCACTTTTTCCAAAATGGGCAGAAACTCTTTCATGTTGCCGATTTTCTTGTCGTAAATCATGATATACGGCGTTTCGTACACTACTTCCATCTTTTCGGCATTGGTCACGAAATAGGAAGAAATATAACCGCGGTCGAATTGCATGCCTTCCACCACTTTTACACTGGTATCGGTGCTTTTCGCTTCTTCGATGGTGATAACACCCTCTTTTTTAACTTTTTGCATAGCTTCTGCGATCATTTCGCCCACGGAAGGATCATTGTTTGCAGAGATGGTGGCCACTTGACTGATCTTGTCATGGTTTTCACCGATTGCGCTGGACAGGCTTTTCAAGTGTTCAATTACTTTATTCACGGCCAGATCAATACCGCGTTTGAGATCCATCGGGTTTGCGCCTGCGGTCACGTTTTTCAATCCGGTGTTGAAGATCGCTTGTGCCAATACAGTAGCGGTGGTCGTGCCATCACCTGCCTGGTCGTTGGTCTTGGAAGCCACTTCCTTCACCATTTGCGCACCCATGTTTTCGATGGCGTTATTGAGCTCGATCTCTTTCGCCACGGTCACGCCATCTTTGGTGATTTGAGGTGAACCGAATTTCTTGTCGATGATCACGTTTCTACCTTTGGGTCCCAAAGTAACTTTCACTGCGTTAGCCAATGCGTCCACGCCTTTTTTCAAACCTTCGCGTGCGTCCCAGTCATATATGATTTCTTTTGCCATAATTATATTTTTTTAATTTGTTAATACTTCATGATTTATATAACGGCGTAAATATCGCTCTCTTTCATGATCAGATAATTGATACCATCAAGGGTAAGCTCGGTGCCGGCATATTTCCCGTATAATACGGTATCGCCCGTTTTTAACGTCATCTGCTCGTCTTTTTTTCCGGGACCTACCGCCACAACCGTTCCTTTTTGAGGTTTTTCTTTCGCCGTGTCGGGGATGATGATACCGCCGGCAGTTTTTTGTTCAACTTCTGCAGGTTCGATTAAAACTCTGTCCGCTAAAGGTTTAATGTTTACTTTCATCTTTGTATTTATTTAGTTTATAAGAATTAATGTGTTTACCAGATGGCAAGGGTTGAATATGTCATTTCTTGATTTGTATTTCTAAAATTATTATGTTCTTGAAAACATGCATGCAAAAAACAAAAAAGCAACTCTTTTGTTCATCGGAGAATGAATTTTTCCTGCCGATGGAAAAAAACGGTAGTAAAATTACGGCTTTTTTGCAAGATAATAAATGGCCATGAACATTTATTTGAGTATAGTGTTTTCAATTACAGAAAAATAAGGCGATCCACATAATGTTTAACAAGAAAAAATGCGGAAAACAATGAAATTCATAAAAGAAACCATCGAAGCGATAGTTTATGCGGATCAGGCGGAACTTCCGGAATCGGTGCAGCGATTAGTGGAAACGGCGATCCAAGCGGCGAAAAACGCATACTCGCCTTATTCAAGATTTAAGGTTGGAGCGGCGATAGAACTGGAAAACGGGGAAGTCGTGACCGGCAATAACCAAGAAAACGCGGCTTATCCGTCCGGGTTGTGTGCCGAACGCACGGCAGCGTTCTATGCGGCCGCTCACTATCCCGGGCAGCCTTTCAAACGGATCGTCATCACCTCGATCAATCCCGCACAACCTTCAGAAAAGCCGGTAACGCCTTGCGGCGCCTGCCGACAAGCACTGATCGAATATGAACAAAAATTCAACGTCCCCGTCGAAATCTGGCTCGCTGCCGAAAAAGGGGAAATAATCCATCTGAAAAGCATACGGGATCTGTTACCGTTTTCGTTTGGGGCAACGTATTTGAAATAAGGAGACGTCATCAGTGTGACAACATTCAGGGCTGAACACAAACAACAAAAATGAACTGAAAATGGCATATAGCGAAACCCCGACTTGCGATTCCAGGGTGTCTTCCGTGAACAGCGAGAAAAAGACAATGATAAAAAAAAGCTGGTAGAGAATATGCCGGCTGTTTTTTACCTTGAAAAACGGCAAAAACAGGATCAAGGCAAAATAAAGTGCCAAAAATATTCCACCCATCATGCAATAGGTGATGAATTGATTATGCGCACCCATGTTCTTTTTGTAAGTCATTGGGGAATTCATCTCATCCAACTGTTTGTCTAATTCGGGTTTATGGTCGCCGAGACCCACGCCAAACCAGAAATGCTCCTTGCATACCGCATAGCCTGCTTTCCAAAGTTCCACCCGTTGAAGGATCGTGGAGTACTTGATATCCCCGTAATGTTGATATACCGAGAAACTGAACAAAATAGGAAACAACGACCGTTTCACTCCCAATCCGTGCGTGTAATCTGCGTTGGCGATGCCGTTTTCCACATTTTGAATGTCTTGTTTGCTTAAGGCGTTCATGCCATCGGTGTCTTTTCGCAACCCTTTTGAGTTCAGGTAGCGGATCAGTGTGGCCTCTATATAGCCATCGTAGGGCTTGTTGCTCCGTTCATTCCACGTTTCCGCCAGTTCCGGCGGGCAAATATAGAGTCCGATCTTGTGACCGTTTTCCACTATGGAATTGGGATCGTGTTCGTATGGATTTCCTCGGCTTGTGTAGTGCGCCAATTGCGTTTCGTCATCTTTTGGGAGGTAATAGTTTCGAACAATCATAAAACTATATCCGATGAAAAACAGGATCGCCGAAATGCAAATCAGGGCAATCCATTTCCGACCAACGATCTGTTTGCTTTTTAAAATGTAGAAAAACGTGAAAAGCAGTAAGGCAAACAGGATCAATATACCTGTGAGCGTTTGCGCGAAGAAAAGATAGATAATTAACCAAGCCGCCAAGACAAAATAGCCTATTTTCAATGGCAAAGGATAAGATTTAACTTTCAATCCAAGATAAATAGCGAAACAAACGGCCAAGTCGAGGCAAAGGCTGAACCGGATGTGGGAGATGAAAACCGAAATTTCCCGAATGTCTTCCACAGGCTGGGTAAAATAGTGGATGTAAGAAGCGGCTATTCCTATGAAAACACCTAATAGAAAGATATTTAACACTGCCCGTTGCTCCTTTCCGTTCAACGGATTGGAAGTGGCCAAGATGATGGGGGCATATAGTAACGGTAATTTATTCAACAAGTTAGCGATGCCTGCATCTAAGTGTGAAGCGTAAAGGAGCGTGATCGCACACAACATGAAGAACAAGGAGAGCCACAACGCCGTGGGCTGCGCTTTCAACCGTATCCACTTCTTATGCCATTGTCCGGAAAGCAGCCAATTTGCCGAGATTAGGATCCCGCCGATACTCAACAGAAAATTGGACAATGGGGTTGCCAATGCCAACAATAGCAAACTGCCTATATAGATGTAACGATGGGTTGTTTCTCGTTTCAAACCGATTATTTTTTACCAGAAAGTATCTTTTTATAGCGTGCGGAATCGTGCAAAATTTTTCTCGCTTCCAAAATGTCGGTGTCAAAAGATAACATATTAATAATCCGTCCTTTGTTAAAATAATAGCGCACTACGATCTCCGATGATAAAAATTCCGATATTTCCGACTTGAATTTGAGCAGTTCATTCTCTTTTTCCGCATCGATCTTCTTCAATATTTCATTGTAGAGCGGTTCTACCACGTCGAAATATTTCTCCTCCTTAGCCATCTCTTCGAGTTCTTTCAAAATATATTCCGATTGAGAAGTGTAGTCGTACTCCTTGTCTTTCAGAAAATGGAGAAATTCGTCGTATAATTCATCCGTAATGACGAAATTTTGCGGATCGGCGATGGTTGTGTGTTTCGCATGGTATTGGTTAGCGAAGTCGAAGATCAGATTGTTAATCACCAGCGAGACCAAGATATTGCTGGGGATCAGCTCCTCAGTCTTCACATCCGGTTCCACGCCCCCCTTGTCGTAAACAATGCGTCCGTTTTTGGTTTTGTAAGGTGTGGCCAACGAATCGGGGATTTCCACGGATTGTGTCAGCGTGTCTTTCGTGAAATAATCGATGTTTTGCACACAGCGGCCACTGGGGATGTAATACTTGGAGACCGTGATTTTCAACGACGTATTATAACTCAGCGGTATGATGTTCTGCACCAATCCTTTTCCGTAGGTTTTCTTGCCAACCACCACGCCGCGGTCCAGATCTTGAAATGCACCGGAAACGATTTCCGAGGCTGAAGCGCTGTTCTCGTTCACCAAAACCACTACCGGAATGTTCTTGTCGATAACCGGATTTCTCGTCCGGAAGGTGTTGGTTTGTTCGGGAATCTTTCCTTTCGTGGAGGCGATGGGCACACCTTGATCCACAAAAATATTCATAATATTCACCGCTTCGTGGAGCAATCCGCCGCCGTTGTTTCGCAAATCTAAAATGAGATATTGCATCCCGTTCTTTTTCAACTCTTTGAAAGCGGTGGTCACTTCGCTACCTGCGTTTTCCGTGAATTGGTCTAATTTTATATAACCGGTATTATCACCAATAATACCGTAATACGGAATATTTGGCAGTTTAATCTCTTTGCGTGCCACTTGGAAGGTCTTTTTCTCCCCCGTTGTCGGGCGTTCGATCTCGATGGTAATGGTGCTGCCGGGTTCTCCTTTCAGGATCGTGCTCACATCATCAGAAGTTTTTCCTGCCGTGGCTTGGTTGTTGATTTTCATGATGATATCGCCCGCCATCAATCCCGCCTCCGCCGCCGGCGAATCCTCGAACAACTCTGAAATCACCACTTTGTCGCCATGTGGCTGAATGGTACTGCCGATACCGCCATATTGTCCGGTGGTCATAATTCGGAAATCTTCGATTTGCGATTCGGGAAAATAGACCGTGTAGGGATCCAGCGATTGCAGCATGGCATCGATAGCCGTTTTGGTCAGTGCCGTGGGGGAAATATCCTCAGCGTATTTGCTGTTCAACTCTTTCATTACAGAGATGAAAATGTCAACGTTTTTAGCTATTTCAAAATCATGTTGTGCCCGCAGGGGAGAGATGAGAATCGCACACAATGCAAGGGCGTAAATCCGCAAAAATAATTTTCTTTTCATTAGTATAAATGTTGCCCAAAGGAACGGCAAAAGTACGGAAAAATTATGCTGCCGATTTCGCCTCCACTTGTTCTTTATGATTGTCATTAAAAAAGCAGTAAGCTTTTCCACTTACTGCTTTTCACGTCTCACCTTTCGAGTCCCGCTTAGATCTCCCAAGTATCCCCGCTATTCAACAAATCATCCACGCTGTGGATGGGGCAGGACTGGATATGAGTGGCTATCACGTCGTCCATCAGTTGATCGTAGGTGGCTGCGTCGGCGGAGCGGATCACGCCCAGTGCGATCGGAAAGTGTGGCGGTTTCATCTTTGCCAACATCAGGTGGATGCCCGGATCTTGACGGGTCATGTCGTGAATTAATATGTCATCTAATGTGACGTTGTCATCTCCCAACGAAACCACTTCCAAACCATTTTGTCCCAAACGGATACCTTTATCATTGTTCTTTCCGAACACCATGGGTTGTCCTTGACGGAGAATCAGTTGGCGGTCTTCGCGGTTATCCTTATCGGTGAGGTATTTGTGCGCGCCTTCGTTGAAAATCACGCAGTTTTGCAACATTTCCACCACGGAAGTCCCATCGTGTTTTGCCGCTTCCAATAACACTTCGGTGATAAATTTGGGATGCGTGTCGATTACGCGGGCGAAAAAAGTCCCTTGTGCGCCTAACACTAATTCACCCGGAGTAAATGGATGCTCGATAGTGCCTTGTGGAGACGATTTCGTCACTTTGCCCATCGGTGAAGTCGGGGAATATTGCCCTTTCGTCAATCCGTAAATTTCATTGTTGAAAAGTAAAATATTGACATCCAGATTTCTACGAATGATATGGATAAAGTGGTTACCGCCAATCGCCAGCGAGTCGCCATCGCCGGTGGCGATCCAAACACTGAGGTTACGGTTGAACAGACGCACGCCCGTGGCAATCGCATTGGCACGCCCGTGGATTCCGTGCATTCCGTAAGTGTTCAAATAATAGGGCAAGCGAGAGGAACATCCGATACCGGAAACGACACAGAATTTCTCCTTTTTGTATCCTATTTGCGGGAAAACATTCTCAATAGCCGACAAGATCGCATGGTCTCCGCATCCGGGACACCATTTCACCATTTGATCACTGGCAAAATCTTGCTTCGTTAATTTTTCTGTTGTTCTTTCTATCATGGCTGTTCCTTATAAAACGTTATTAATTTGATTTACTAATTCTTGAACCGTGAAAGGCAAGCCCTGCACTTTGTTGTATTGCAGATACTTGAACTGCGGGTGTTGTGTGCGCAAGTAGTTGGCAAATTGACCGTTATTTAACTCGCACACCAAAATCTTCTTGTATTTGGAAAAGATTTCGGCTGTATTTTTGGGCAACGGCATAATGTTGGTGAAGTGTGCATGTGCCACTTTCTTGCCGCTTTCGCGCACCTCTTTCGTGGCCACGCAAACCTGTCCGCGGGTTCCGCCCCAGCTCACCACCAGCAGGTCGCCTTCAGGGTGTCCGAAAACCTCTTGTTCTGGGAGCTTGTCCGCCAAACGATTCACTTTTTCCTTTCTATAATAGACCATCTTCTCGTGATTGATCGGATCAGTGGAAACATTGCCGAAAACATCGGTTTTTTCCAAACCACCGATACGGTGTCGCAAACCTTCTGTGCCCGGAATGGCCCATTTTCTCGCCAAGGTTTCAGGATCTCTGGCGTAAGGATGATAGTCGGGATCATTGGCTTTAACCACTGGTGGGTTGATCGCAGGCATATCCGACATGCGCGGTATTTTGAAAAGTTCGCTGCCTTGTCCGATGTATCCGTCGGTCAACACGATACAAGGTGTCATGGACTCCATCGCCAGTTTGGCCGCATTGAATGCTTGGTAGAAACAATCGCCGGGCGAAGAAGCCGCAATGACGATGCAGGGCGCTTCTCCGTTTCTTCCGTAGAGTGCGATGTTCAAGTCGGATTGCTCCGATTTGGTGGGGAGACCGGTGGAAGGTCCGCCGCGTTGCACATCCACAACTACCAACGGCAATTCCATGATAACCGCCAATCCCAATGCTTCCGCTTTCAGGGAAAGCCCCGGGCCGGAGGTCGTGGTGCAAGCCATGGCACCGGCGTAGGAAGCACCAATGGCCGAGCAAATCCCCGCAATTTCGTCTTCCGCTTGGAATACCTTTGCGGAGAGCGATTTATATCTCGCCAATTCGCACAGAATATCTGTCGCGGGTGTAATAGGATACGATCCTAAGAAGAGATTGTGTCCGGATTTTTCTGCAGCGGCGAGCAAACCCCATGCTGTGGCGATGTTTCCGGTGATATTTCTATATTTCCCTTTAGGAAGATTCACGGTGCTGATTTGATAGGTCGTTTGGAAAATCTCCATCGTTTCTGCGAAATCAAAACCTTTCTGCATCACTTGCTTGTTTACCAAAGCGAGATCCAACTTCTTGGCGAAACGTTTATCCAACAATTTGAAAGGAGCTTCGAGTTCAAAGTTGAAGATATAATAGATTATCCCCAAACAAAACATGTTCTTCGTCCGCGCCGCGCTTTTAGTGTCCATTCCCAAAGCGGAAGCCGTTTCTTTCGCCATAGTGGTAATCGGCGGGCTAACGACCCGATAAGAGCTTAACGATCCGTCTTCCAAGGGGTTGGTAGTGCAGCACGCTTTTTTGAGTGCGGGATCGTCGAATGCGTCACCGTCGACTAAAATCACACCGCCGGATTTCACCCATTTAAGATTTGCCAGCAAAGAGGCCGGGTTCATTGCCACCAAGATGTCGCATTGATCCCCGATGATCCGCGTTTCCTTGCCGATGTGGACTTGGAAACCGGAAACGCCAGCGATGGTGTTGTGGGGAGCCCGAATTTCTGCCGGATAGTCTGGGAACGTTGCAATGTCGTTCCCCGCTAAAGCCGCCGTGTCAGAAAATAGCGTACCGGTAAGTTGCATCCCGTCTCCGGAATCTCCCGCAAACTTCACTACGACACTGTCTCTTTCTACAATTTGTTTTTGTGTTGCCATAATTGTTGTATAAGGTTTATTGAATATTGTCTCAAAAAGCAGTTCTTATAAAATTTATTCACATTTCGATATTTACATATAATTATGTCTCAATATCTTATCAACAAAACACCTCCCCAGTTAGACACGGCAAAAGTATCTAAAAAATTTATTTTTATCGAAGAAACAAGTAATTTTTGATGTTTTTTTACTGAAAAGTATAAAGTATTGGAAAATAGTAAAATATGGGGTTCCAATGGAAAAAATATGAATATCAGAAAATAATTTAAATTTTGCTTATTTTTGGATCAAAATTTTTCTTACGTTTGCCGCCAATAAATACAATTCATAAAGATCAGGCAATGAAACAGCTGCTGCTTATCGCAGGCTTCCTTATCGCGCACATTTATTCGCATGCGCAACATTTGGCCCGGATGTATGAATACGATGCTTCCGGCAACCGCGTGTTTTTTTCACAAGTCACGCTTTCCGTCTTCCTTTTTTCCATTTTGATGACCGGCCAGTCTCAAAACACCGCGTATCCCGTTGGCTCGATTCCGGGCGTGGCGGACGTTTCGGCCACGGGCGCGGCGACTTACACGATCCCGATC
>JAITVP010000140.1 GCA_031285725.1 Bacteroidales bacterium | reverse complement strand
GTCTCATTATTGACTGCTTTCAAAATAGCCGCCAACGCATATTGCACCGAGTGGGACGTACCGGAGCTGATGGCATACACGGCGCCGAAAATGATCGCTTTTCCCAAGAGTGGCGTGTTGAAATAGGGGATCAGGTCAGGATACTCGGCGTTAAACAGTTTGTCGGAGAGCACCAACATCCCGATTCTTTCGCCAGCATAGCTAAACGCTTTCGAACTGGAGATCAGCAATGCATAATTGTCGGTATATTTTCCCACCGTGGGTTGAAAGGGTGGTTGCCCGGGTTTTGAGATGTCATTGCGGAAATCCATGCCAAAATAGGCCAAATCTTCAAAAACAAAAACATCATATTTATTTGCCAATTCACCAATAATGCGGAGTTCTTTCTCGGTGAAACAAACCCATGACGGATTGTTAGGATTGGAATAGATGATCGTGTGGATATTGCCTTTGCTGAGATAATTTTCCAGCTTCGCTTCCAACTTTTCTTGTCTGTAATTATAAACGTCGAATGTCTCATATTTCAAACCCATCACGCGGTGTTGTTGCTTTTGCACGGGAAAACCGGGATCAATGAAGAGTGTAGTGTCGCGTTCCTTGTGGGTCCTCACGAAAGTCATGAAACCGGCCATACCTCCCATCATTGAGCCAACGGTCGGGATGCAGCAAACGGGGGAAACGTTTAAATCAAGGAAATTCTTCACGAATTTCGACATTTCCTGTTTCAATTCGGGGATTCCTTCGATATCGGGATAAAGCGAAGCCACGCCGTTTTGCAGAGCATCAATTTGTGCATCCACGCCGATTCGGCACGCCGGCAATCCGGGGATGCCCATCTCCATCCGGATAAATTTTTTACCGCTGGCCTTCTCAATATCGTTGATCAATTTCGTGACCTCTCGAATAGAGGCGGTTTCAATGCTGTTAATACCACTTGCGCTAAAAACGCGGTCTACTATTTCCGCAGGGATCGGTTTGCTTTTCATTATTGATTATATTAATATTGTATTGTATATCATTATCCAGTTCGCACATAGACGAGTGGATAAGTAAAATCCGTTCTCTCGCCTACGTATTAACTTTGTACGGGTTGCAAAAGTAATAAAATTAGAGGGAATAAAAAAGGGATGCCGTGCAACATCCCTTTTTACATATTTCCAAAAGAGGAAATTATCTGCGCGTCTTGTTCGGTGTAGTGGTAGCGGGTTCTTCCGTTTTGGTGGTCGTGGCAGGTTCAACCTTTTTTACAGGTTGAGCTTCTTTCGCAGGCACTTCCGCAGGAGTAGTCGGTTGAGTTGTAGCGGGTGTGGTTGCCGGTTTTGAAGTTGTAGTAACGGGTTGGGTTGCCACAGGCTGGGTTGCTTCCGGTGCGGGTGCTTTCGTCACCACTTCGGCTTGGGGTTCTTCTGCTTCCGGGGTGGTTGTTTCCGGAGCTTTTTTTCCGCAAGCAGCGAAAATCAAAGAAACGGCTAATACAAAAAATAATTTTTTCATTGGATCAGGTTTTTAATGGTTTATAATTATTTGCGAGTGTAAGTCAACGTGAATGTATATACTTCTTTGGTCGGGTTATCTATCGCATTGTGAGTGTAGTTAAATTTCAAAGTGTTTTTCGTCAACTCAAGGATTTTAACATCTTCCACCACATCATCCATGAAAAAGGGGATTTGTGTGCTCAATTCGGTAGCTTGGTCATTTAAAAATTTCCATTGCCCGATGTTTTTTTCCGTGGTGTAGCCTTCAGGGTCAGTCACACTGCCGGGATTCACATCCACAGCACCCGTGGTTCTGTAGATTACCAAATCATCTTTTTCAAAGTCCTTCAAATATCCGGCACCAATCAAATCGGAGACATATTCCCCACTTGACATCAGATAAGCCGGAGAAGAGGTTGCCGTCGTGAGTGCCCATCCTTTGGTAGCACCTGTCAAAAATTCAGTTCTTTCTTCCAATGGCGTTTTCTCCTCCTTGCAAGAAGTAAAATTTAATGCGAACAATGCGCATAATGCATAAATCAAAATGTTTCTTTTCATTGTTTTGTTGGGTTTTGGTTATTAATTTTCAAGTTGCAAAAGTATATAAAAAACGACATTGTGATTTGCTCAGATTATAAAAAATGTTAAATCATCCTATATAAAATGTTATAGTATTAAAAATCAACAAATTAAATAAATCATCCTGCAAATCTCAAAAAATAATTGCAAGTTTGGAGTTGACAATGAAAAAAAATGTAATTTTACCGACCGAAAAAAAGCAGGAGAGATGGCCGAGTGGTCGAAGGCGCACGCCTGGAAAGTGTGTAAACGTCGAAAGCGTTTCGAGGGTTCGAATCCCTCTCTCTCCGCTGATTAAACTTATTAACAGTAAGCGCATTATAAAAACAATAAAAAGCAAAACAAATATTAATTCAATCAATCATTTAAAGTAATTATGAAAAAACTGATCGTTTTATTTACCGTGTTAGGATTATTTACCTTCGGTATAAACAATGCAATTTTTGCACAAGAAGACCAAGTTACTGACCATTCCGCAGATACCGCGCAGGTGGAAAAAACTCCGGCGGAAGCATCTGCCCCCGTTGCTCAACTCACCAGCGAAGCAGATGATGTATCCTCTCAAAGTATGCACTTTGTGTTAAAAGACAAATTCATTCAAGGGGGTGCGATCTGGATGGCGCCGATTTTAGTGTGTTTGATTCTTGGTTTGGCATTTGCCATCGAAAGAATATTTTATTTGAACCTCTCCTCCACCAACTCCGCTAAATTGCTGGAAAAGATAGAAGACGCGCTGAAAAGAGGCGGTGTGGCGAAAGCTAAGCAAGTTTGCGCCGATACGAAAGGTGCTTTGGCGGGCGTGTTCTACGAAGGCTTGGATCGCTATGACGAAGGGCTTGAATCCGTTGAAAAAGCGGTGGAGTCGTATGGCGGCGTGCAAATGGGTAAGTTGGAAACCAATTTGAGTTGGATCGGATTGTTCCTTGCGTTAGGGCCGTCTTTGGGATTCTTGGGAACTGTTATCGGTATGGTATTCGCATTCGACGACATCGAACGCGCAGGTGACATCTCCCCTACCATTGTAGCAGGCGGTATGAAAGTGGCGTTGTTGACAACCGTATTCGGTTTGATCACCGCCATCATCCTGCAAGTGTTCTACAATTATATTTTATCAAAAATCGATTCTATTGTGAATGATATGGAAGATGCAACCATTGGTTTTATGGATATCCTCATCAAAAATAAATAGTTACCGCATATAGCATCGAAATTTTAAAAAGAGAGTTTTATTATGTCCAATAAAGTAATAAATATAATCATTTTCACGATAGCTGGTATCGGTTGTCTTTTGGCACTGTGGTTCTCCATGAGTTTCAATGATGACAATAAAGATCTCTATTACGAAATCGGCACTATTAAAGCCACTAACCCGCAGGTGTTAGGTGACTTCAATACCGTGATCCTTGACCAACTTCCCGAGTTCGTTCAAAAAAACAACAATGAACTCACTAAACTGAATGACGATCTGAAAGCGGAACAATTGCAAAAAGATATTCTTTACACATTCATCGTGCAATTGAAAGATTTGAACGAAAACAGCTTTGCCGAATACAAAGCCAATTTCACTTCTTCTTCCGCCATTCTTTTTGCGAAATCCGACAAAGGCAATTATTATAAAGAAAGTTTCAACAAAGTGAATGCGTTTGCGGATCTGCAACCGTTCATCCAAACATTGGACGCCGAATATGCCGTGGTGAAACAAGATTTCTTGGAGAACAAGGAGTATAAGGTGGCCTTGGAAAAATTCAATGCCCGGAGTAAAACCATTACGGAAGTCGTTTCCGATACAAAGAGAACGGCTGATTTCGACACGCTGAAATCGGAAGTGAAATCTTACGAGCGCGAAAACAAGATGATGGACTGGTCTATGATTTTCACCTATATCATATTCATCATTGCCGTAGGGATCACGTTGTTTTTCATGGTTTACCAAATAGCGAAAAATTTCCGCTCCTCATACCAAACGTTGTTGGGCGTTTTAGCTATCGTGATCGTGTTTGTGATCGCTTATTTCGCATCTTCCGACGAGCTGAGCGCTTCCGCTATTCGGGAAGGATTGACTGGTGGAGACGTGAAAATAATCGGTGCGGGGATTATCACCACATACGTTCTGTTGTTCGGAGCGATTGCCTCCATTTTTATCGCCATGTTAATCCGTAAGTTTAAAAAATCATAAAATATGGCTAGAAAAACACCGGGAATAAACACGGGCGCCTCAGCGGATATCTCTTTCTTGCTGTTGACCTTTTTCCTGTTAACTTCCAATATCAGCACGGAACAAGGTATTCCCCGAAGATTGCCACCCCCGACAGATGATAAGGTTATCGTCGAATTTAACCAACGAAACGTACTTAGAGTTCAAGTGAACTTTTTGGACGAAATTTTTGTGCAGGATGTTCAAACTCCCATTAATCAAGTTAAAGACCGGGCTAAGGAATTTTTATCAAATCCTACCAATAGTTCTAATTTAGCCAAAAAAGTAGTTAGGGAAATTGAGCACATCGGGGATTTTCCCGTTTCCGAAGGGGTTGTTTCATTGTTTAACGACCAGAGTACGACATACAAAACATACGTGGAAGTTCAAAACGAACTGCAACGCGCGGTGAATGAATTGAGAGACGAGGTGGCTTCGCAATATTTCGGTAAAAAATACGACTTGTTGGACACCGCTTTCCAAAGAGCAGTGCAAAAGGCTGTCCCGATGAATATTTCCGAAGCACCACCCGCAGATTACAACACTCAACAATAAAGAAAAACTATGGCACGATTTAGAAAAGATGGAAAAAAAGAGGTTCCTGAACTCAATATGAGTTCCATGTCCGATATTATCTTCATGTTCCTGTTCTTCTTTATGGTGATCACCAACATGAGAGAGTCGAATATTAAAGTGAAGATTACTCCTCCAGGTGCGACAGAAGTTCAGAAATTGGAGAAAAAGTCGTTGGTGGCCACGATCTATATCGGAACACCGCTTCATGCCAACGAGAACACGTTACCTCCGGGAAAAGTGTCCGTGCAGTTGAATGACCAAACCATCAAACAAGAGGATTTGGCAGACGATGTGCGCACTTGGATCGGACAAGAGAAAGAGAGCCGGAACGAGGAAGACGGCAATAAGTTGACCTTTTCCCTGAAAGTTGACCAAGACGTGCAAATGCGTTACGTGAACATCATCAAGAATGAGTTGCGTACCAACAATGCCTTGAAAATCAACTATGCTACTTCAAAGAAAATTGAACACAAAAAATAAATTATTAATCCAATCAATCCTCATGAAAAAAGTTTTATTACCATTATTCATTGTAATTTTTGCTTTTGCGGCAGTGGCACAAAACACATCCGTGCAAAAAATTGATCCCGCATCGGTAGTAGCCATTTCAAAACAAGCGGCAACAACCGGCAGGGAAACCGGCCAACCCGAAGTGATGACTTCATCGGTTGTCAGAGCCACATCGGCTGATCCTGTGGGGCATTCGTATTATGACTTGCAAACCAACGCATCTTTGTCTAAACGCATTATTGCACACGAAGACGGAACGGTTAGCATGGTTTGGAACGCTTCCAACACGCAAGCCACCAGCCGGGGTACCGGTTATAATTATTTTGACGGTACATCCTTGATTAACAATTCCATGCCCATCGGACGTATCGAAAATACCCGCACCGGTTGGGGAACGATTGGAACGTTAGGCACCGGTAGTAATATCGGCGAAGTTGTGGTTTCCCATAACGGTACCACCGGATTAGCGATTCTAACCCGCGAGACCAAAGGCACCGGCACTTGGAAAAGCAGTGAGCTTCAAGGCCCCTCTATCTCAAACGGCATCACGACTTCTACTTGCCTTTTGTGGCCATCGATTGCTACTGTGGCTGATACCGTGCATTTGATTGCCTGCACAGACCAAAATGCCGATAACCCCTTCCTATATGAAGGAATCAATGTTTGCCTTTTATATTATAGAGGTGTGTATGACAGAAGTACACAAAATGTCACTTGGACTTCCCCCGTTATTGTAGGAGACATGACTTCCGCTAAACAAACGCATTTCAGCGGTGATAGTTATTCCATTTCCGCTAACGGAAACAATGTGGCTGTTCTTTACGGAGAAAATCCCACTGACATTTTTTACTGGCTCAGCAACAATGGCGGTAGAAATTGGGAAAAACATATCATCTTCGATACGCCAGTTCCTGACGCTTTCGATGCAAGGGTGCACTTGGTGCTCGACACGCCTTTTGTTGCCGATGGATCAAACAGCATCATCATTGATGACAATGGTATTGTACATGTGGCTTTCAGTATTACCCGCTTATTGAACGATAGCCTTGCCACCCCCACATATAAATGGTATCCCTTGTATGACGGTTTGATCTACTGGAACAGCACGATGGAACCGCTCACTGATGAATCAGACCCGGCACACTCTCTTGATCCTACCTCGTTAGAAGCAAGAGGAATACAAGTATTTCGCAGGCTTGACCTTACTGGAGAAGGAAGTGTGTCGTTGCTGAACGGAAATGATGTCCATATAACCAGTTATTACAAAACCGTGGTGTCTATGCCGCAATTGGCGTGGGACAACAACAACGTATATATTACCTATTGTGCGGAAGTCGAATATCCTTTCGTTCAATGGGATATGAGCAAAATGTATCGAGGCGTTTTCGCAGCGAAATCAACAGACAACGGAGCTACTTGGAACAATAATGAAATCAGCTGGATCTCGTATGGCCCTAATTTTATGTACATGGACTGGCGCGCTTACGATGGTCTTGATGATCCGAACGATGCAGAACAAGTGGTTTTCGCTATCAAGAATTATTCGGAATGCACGTTCCCTGCCATCTCAAATGTAGCGGATGGCAAAATCAACATTCTGTGGCAATCTGCTTATTTACCGGGATCATACATCAGAGAGAATGGCGACCTCCCCATACCTCCTACCGTTTGCACCACTACGGTCGACATGAACTGGCTGCAAATTGCTGCGGATTCTATCGGTATTTTCAACAATTACAAAGAAATTCCAACCGGTGTATGGGGTTTGGGTGTCCAAACTCACAACAGCATTAAAGATGTGAACATTTTCCCCAACCCGGCAAGCAACCATGTGAAAGTTGTCATCGAAACTACTGAAAATGCTCCAGCATCGTTGACCGTAACCAATTTGTTAGGCCAAACCGTACATGCGCAACAAATCAGTATCAGTGCGGGCACGAACGTGTTGGACCTCAATGTTAGCGGATATCCCAGCGGTTTCTATATGATCAATATTAAAACCAGCACTGGAAACAGTACCAAGAAATTAATCGTTCAATAATTCTGTTTTCAAAAGATAAAAAAAGGGCGGCTTTTCGTTGCCCTTTTTTTGTTAGGAAGTTTGGAATTAGGGATTAAGAAGTCAAACCCAAAACTCCAAACTCCAAACTCTAAATCCCAAACTATGCTCCGTTCCATGACCGGCTATGGTAAAGCCACTTTTTCCATTGAAGGATTCTCTGTTCTCATTGAGATCCGTTCGCTGAATAGTAAACAGTTCGACCTGAACACCCGGATCGCCTTGCCGTTCCGGGATAAAGAGAATGAAATCCGCACGCTGGTCAATCACCAGCTCAGTCGCGGGAAGATCGACCTCGCCATCTCTATCGAGAAACGGGAAAACAGTTCCGTGACCCTAAACATGGAGTTAGCAAAACAATATCTGGAACTTTTCTCCCAGATGGCTCGGGAGTGCGACATTGCCATCACTGCGGATTTGTTGGTGCAAGCCATTAAAATGCCGGATGTGGCTTTGAATACAAAAGAGGAAATTTCCGATAACCTGTGGAGACAACTCATTCACGGTATCGGATACGCATGCGATGCCGTGAACGAGTTCCGCCAATCGGAAGGTTCAGCATTAGAAAAAGATATCATCAACCGGGTGAAACTCATTAATTGTCTCATTGATGAAATCACACCCTTGGAGAAGAAGCGCATAGAGACAATCCGGACTAAATTTGAATCAGAATTGGAAGATATCAATGTGGAATACGATAGAAACCGGTTAGAGGAAGAATTGATCTATTATATTGAAAAATTAGATATTACGGAAGAAAAAGTGCGGCTTCGCAAGCATTGCGAATTTTTCCTCGAAACTGCCCGAGGCCATGATGAATCTTTAGGCAAGAAATTAGGATTCATTTTGCAGGAATTTGGTCGGGAAATCAATACGCTGGGGTCGAAAGCAAATGATTTTCAAATCCAACAAATTGTCGTCAACATGAAAGACGAGCTGGAAAAAATCAAAGAGCAGCTCGCCAATATTTTATAACGAATACTGAAAAACGCAATACTATGTCAAACATATTATCCTTAGTAGGAAGACCCAATGTCGGGAAATCAACACTTTTCAATAGACTTACGCAAACCCGGGAAGCCATTGTGGATTCTGTTTCGGGTGTGACTCGCGACCGTAATTATGGCAAATCCGATTGGAACGGCTACGAATTTTCGGTGATCGACACCGGCGGTTACGTGGTGGGATCAGATGATCTTTTCGAATCGGAGATCCGCAAGCAGGCCGCTTTGGCCGTAGAGGAATCCGATGTGATTATCTTGATGGTGGACGGCCGCGAGGGGCTGACTCCCTTAGACCGGGAAGTGGCAGCCATGCTGCGCCGTTCCAAAAAACCATACTACCTCGTTGTAAACAAAATCGACAGCCCGAGTAATTTTTTTGATTATGCTGAATTTTACGAGTTGGGGATTAACGACATTTATCCCATTTCAGCGGTTTCGGGAAGCGGCACCGGCGATCTGCTGGATGAAGTGGTGAAACATTTCAAAAAAGAAGAAGAGACTGAAGATTTGGACGATCTTCCTAAAGTGGCGATCGTTGGACGACCCAACGTGGGAAAATCATCCATTATTAATACTTTTTTGGGTTATGAGCGTCATATTGTCACACCCGTGGCCGGCACCACCCGCGACTCCGTATACACAAGATATACCGGCTTCGGTTTCGATTTCTATCTGATCGACACCGCCGGACTTAGGAAAAAGAAAAAGGTAGAGGAAAACCTGGAGTTCTACTCCGTGATGCGCACAGTGCGAGCCATCGAAAAGAGCGATGTCTGTGTCGTGATGTGCGATGCCACTGAGGGTTTCGAAGCGCAAGACCTGAGCATTTTCAGTCTGGCGGCACGTAATCGCAAAGCCGTGCTTATCGTGATGAACAAGTGGGACTTGGTAGAAAAAGACCACAAAACACACAAAGAGTATGAAGAGCTGATCCGCAAGAAGATCGCCCCGTTCAGCGACGTACCGATCATCTTCACCTCTGTCCTTAATAAACAGCGGATTTACAAAGTGTTGGAAACGGCCATCAAAACATACAAAAACAAATCCCGTAAGGTTGCCACGTCAGAACTAAACGACACGCTATTGCCGATCATTAAACAGTCGCCACCACCAGTTGTAAAAGACAAAATGGTGAAAATCAAGTATGTGACACAATTGCCAACCCCGTTTCCCGCTTTCGCATTTTTCTGCAATTTACCGCAGTATGTTCGGGAAAATTATAAACGGTTTCTAGAAAACAAAATCCGGGAACATTGGGATTTCACAGGAGTACCGATGGAGATCTATTTCAGGAAAAAATAATTTATTGTTATTTTTGCCTGCAAAATTCAAAAAATGGCAACTACCAAAATCAATTACCAACTAATTTTCAGAATATGCGCTGTCGTTGCATTCTTTTTGTTTGCTTACTATTTCCCGTCCATCGTTCTATACGTGTTTTTGGCATTTATCCTAGCATTGATGGGGAAACCTATCGCCGGTGGAATCAGTAGCATCCAATTCTGGAAATGGAGAATCCCTCACGGAATCAGTTCATTTATCACCATATCGTTTTTTCTGGCGATGCTCGTGGTGATGGGCATGTTGTTTGTGCCCATGCTCTTCAAGGAGTTCGCCAACATCGAGAACATCAACTACGATAAACTATCCGGTTACCTTACAACAGTACTGGATAATCTACAAACATTCTTACACGACAACAACATCATGGATCATGAGGAAACGATCGTGGGGATTGTCACGGTGGAGATCAAAAACCTGATCAACATTGAATTGTTTTCCAACATGTTAGGCGGATTGGTCAACACCACGGGTAATTTGATCATGGCACTGTTTACCATTTTTTTCGTGGGATTTTTCTTCATCAAAGACAACATCCGATTCGACAAACTGCTGAAAGTGTTCGTGAGTGCGGACTATGGAGAACGGCTGACAGCTATTTCTAACAATATCAACACGTTGCTTTCGCGCTACTGTCTCGGCTCGGTCATCCGGATCGCCATTATGGCTGTATTGTTGTACGCAGGCTTCTTGCTGTTTGGAGTGAAAAACGCACTGTTTTTGGGTTTCTTGGGCGGCGTGCTCAACATCATCCCCTATTTAGGGCCCGTCATTGGTTTGGTACTCTCCTACCTATTTGGCTTCATCGACTGTGTCAGCATGGAACAATACAACCTGATTTTGTCGATTTTTCTCAAAATATCGATCGTTTACATCATCGCCAACGTCATTGACAATGTGATCTTGCAACCGATGATCTTCTCGCAAAGCGTGAAAATCCATCCTGTGGAGGTATTCTTGGTCACCATCCTCGGTGGCGAGATCGCCGGCATGAGCGGCATGATTCTGGCGATCCCCGTCTACACAATCCTCCGAATTATTGTGATTGAATTGTATAATCAAGTGAATAAAGGGATTGAAATTCATGATGAATAACAGACCCGAAAGTGGTTTCTCGTTTGCGCTTCTTCCCGTGAAAATTAACCCCTAACTTACTCCATCTTAATCGCATTCACCGGTGTGATTTTCTTAGAAATATAATATGCCGGGATGGCCAATACAGAAAGACATAACATCAAAATCCCCAAATTTGTAATCAAAAACATCCAAGCATCCATCTCCAAGGGAACGTATGGCACGTAGTAGGTTTCGGGGTCTAACTTGAGAAAATGGAATTTGTTTTGGAAAAACGAGAGCAGCAGGGCGATACCGTCGCCAATCAAAAGACCGATTAACAATATTTTGGAGGCAATGATGAGGAAAATGCGGATAATGCCGCTATTTTTTATCCCCATCGTTTTCAAGATACCTATGGTGGCCGTTTGTTCCAGCACCACGATCAGGAAAGTCGAAATCATGGTGATGACGCAAATGATGGCGATAATAATGATGAGCACCAGCACGTTGGTATCGAACATGGCTATCCATTCGAAAATTTGTGGATAGATCTCCTTGATGGTTTCCGCTTTGAGTTGGTAACCAATGGCACTGTTCACAAAATCTCCCATTTCATTAATCCGATCGTAGTTAGCGATAATGATCTCTACGCCGCCTACCTGGTCGTCATCCCAGCGGTTCACTTTGCGGATGTGGCGCAGGTCGGCGATCAGGAAGTTTTCATCAAACTCGGGAAGTCCGGTTTCAAAAAGCCCGCTGATCGTGAAAGCCCGCTGCATCGGAGGATCTTGAGCGAAATAAACCCGCAACTTGTTGCCTACCTGTAACTGCAATTTCTGCGACAATTTCCGAGAAAGTAACACTTGGTTGGAGATCACGTTGTCTTCGAAGATGATCGGCTCTCCTTCCACAATATTATTTCCGAAATGTTCCCAAGAAAAACTCCGGTCAATCCCTTTCAGCACAATCCCTTCCACCTGATCATCGGTTTTAACAATCCCGATTTTCGTAGCGAAATATTGCAAGGAGATGATCTCCGGTTGGTTTTCCAATTGTGCGATAAACGGTTGATTTTTCTCGAAAGGGATCGGCTCGAACGAGTAGTTGAAGTCGTAGTTGGAAATCCGGATGTGCGACCCCATGGCAATCACCCGGTTGCGGATCTCTTTCTTGTAGCCATCGGTTACCGCCAACGCAATCAACATGACCAACAGACACAAAGCAACACCCGCCACGGAAATGGCAATGATGGGACGGGAATAGTTGTTCTTTTTATCGCGCGACAGGCGATTGGCTAGCAAGAAAGGGAGTTTGAAAAGAGCCATTCGTCCATTTTTAAAAATCGTAAACGACACCCATGCGGATAATAGGGTTGCCGTAAAAAGAATCATACGTTTGGATCACATCGAACAGCAACAAACCGTAAATGGCAAAATTGTCGGAAATGGGTTGCCTATAGCCAGGTCCAAGAAAGAGGCCATGGGAATCGTTCCGCTTTTTATAAATCTGACCTCCGGTATAATGCTGATAAAAATAATCGTAATTCACATACTCATAACCGGCATACAAGATCAACCGCTGTTTGAAGACAAGTCCTTGCACAAACGCAGTAAAACCGAAAACATGGGAAGATAATTTGTAATAATTATCATATGAATACATGTAACTCCCTCCCACACCGACCAATAGCCAATCTGTGGGATAAATGCCAATCACCGGCGATATGGAAACAGCCGTGTGTGTTCCGAATTGCAAACCAAAATTCCCGCCACTCATCAGGCGCGGCCGGTTACTCGTTTTTCGCTCTTTCGTGTTATCCCTATAGCTCTTGGGCAACGGCACATCATTGTCCTGTTGCGCCCATAGCAGGGAAACGGAAAAGAGGAGGAGCAGTAAAGAGAGGAGTTTTTTCATGGTGAAATTTTAATCTGTCATTTGATCATCATTTGCATTTTCGGTAAAAAGCGATGAACGGGTTTCGCGACTTCCACAATCAGCGCAAGGCTCTATGCGGGCAACAAAATGCGATCCTGCTTTGGCTTGAAAGCCGGACTTTAATATAATGGCTTCGCGTGCGACATATTCTACACTTTGTCCCGACTCTATGGTATGCCATGATGCGGGAATACCGTTTCCGGCAGGTACGCTCTCCAACACGGTAGCCGTCTTGGGTATTGTCAGATGGGCAAACGGAACGGGAAAGCCTAATAGATTACACTGAATAGTATAATGTGTCAGCAGTGGCAACGTGAAGTTGCAGTAATCCTGGGAGGTACTGGGGGAAATATTAAATACGGCTTCCTGTAAATTATTCCAATGAGGATTAGCCGTAATATTATCAATAGTGTACCAGCCATCGTATGTTCCTGTATTTCCAAAATTAAAATGAAAGTAAACATGTTCATGAGAATTTCCATTGCCATCATCACCGTAGCCGTCACACACCCAGTAGTGAGCATCTGTTCCTATTGCACCATATAAAACAGGTCTTCCGGCATTTAAGTTGCTTCTTAAATAGTCTATCCAAACGTTACTGTGATTAATAGGATGAGAAGAACGTAATCTAAAAACAGCATTATTGCTATAACCAAAATCATTAACCAAAGCACTGCGAGCTGCAATGGCAGTGGCTGAAGTATTGCATTTTGCTATACAATAAACGGCATTCGCAGCATCTGCGCAGTCCTTTAATAATCTGGCTATTGCATTTCGGCCTTTAGTATAATTTGGCAAATAAGAGTAAAGCTCGTCTGACATATTACACCAGTCATACTGTTGCAGTTCTTGCCATTTTTCTTTATGATACAAACATATAGTATCTTGTGCAAATCCCCATTCTATGTCATCTGCATAACCTTTTAACAACGCCTTTAGTCCACAAGGGACATTATCGTTGTTTGGGTCAAAAACATCACCATTATTTTTTTTGCTATAGTATCCCAATACAGGTAAACAAGTTTTACTTCCAGATAAAAGTACGGCAGCACCATTTTGAAAAACCACTTCGTACATAATAGTATCTCTGTTTGCATTACTGAGACTGTTTACAGTTTTGATTCTGTTATCTGATGATACTTTTAAAACATCTGCTTTATTATAAAGCGTATTTATTGCGGCATTCATTGCTTCTTCTTTACTCACTTGCTGTTGTGCAGATACTCCTTTCACAATTCCCACTATGCATAAAATCATTAAAAAACTTATTTTTCCCATTTTATTTAAGTACATAATTGTCTATATTTTGTTATTTATTAAAATGTATATCCCACTTTTACCTCTGCTCCGCCAAAATAATTGGCATCGTTAAAAGTTTTCATAGAAAATCCTAAAGTAAAGGAGAGTGCTTTATATCTAAATCCACCTGCAATTGTACTATATAATCCAGCTTCACCCCAGATATTAATTCGCGTACCAAGTGCTACATTAATTAATGGTTTGAGGTTAGTTATACTAGTAAAATAGTGGCGATAATTTACAAAGACAGGGAATGCAGGTACTATGACTACATAAAATAAATCAAAACCAACGCCGATTCCTATCAAATCTTGTTTTTTATTAAAACAAATACTATTTACAAAAACTCCAGTAATTTCCACAAACGGATCAGCATCAAAAGATACACCTGCATTTAATCCATATTCATTAATGAATGAGTAAGAGACTTTTTTCTCTTTTTCACTGACTTGCTGCTGCGCAAACGCATAACTGCCTGCAAAATTTAACATTATCAATAATAAGATTACTTTCTTCATCTTTCCCTCCTTTTTATTCAAAATAAAATCGTTAATATCTGTAATTTCAATTTTAGTTACAGTCGTTGTGCAAAATCCTTGCTCTATTGGCTGTTAAAATAATTGTTCATTTTTGTTATGATTTAATTTGATATACTCCTTGCCGCTTACGTTACGTCGATAACGGCGCAGTGTTTTCCGGTCGGACAGGGGGAGGGCGTATTTCATGACGCAAAGATCGCTATTTACTTTCAAATTAACAAATTATCTCATTTTAAAATTAACTTGCTTGGTTCGCCGTGATCGCCACCAAGTTTACGATGTCTTCCACGGAGCAGCCGCGGGAAAGATCGTTAATGGGAGCGGCCATACCTTGCATAA
>JAITVP010000129.1 GCA_031285725.1 Bacteroidales bacterium | reverse complement strand
CGCTTGGATTGCAAGAGGCTGAATAGTTACAAGATTTTTAATGCGTTTGCCCTGCGTCGTCCATCGGGGATGCGGGATATTTTCCCTATTTTTGCAATCGTTTTTATACCAAACATCATGAAGAGATTACTGATTTCGTTTTTTTTGTTCACATTCCCATTTTTGCTTTTTTCACAAGATACGGTGAGAGAGTACTGGAAGAACAAAAATGTTATGTCTGAAGGAATTAAGATCAATAATAAAGAGGAAGGACTTTGGACATACTACTATTTTACCGGAGAGAAATGGACACAGGGGAATTTTAAAAACGGAGAGAAGGTGGGAACGTGGAGGGTTTGGTACGCCGATGGTCGCACTTGGGAAGAGTTCACATTGCCAAACGGCAAATTTTCCAGTCGGTTTCCCTCGGGACAATTAGAAGCGGAAGGAGATTTCGTGAACGGAAAGCGAGATGGCGAATGGACTTTCTTCCATTCCAACGGGAAACTGTTAAAAAAAACGCACTACTTTGCCGATAGTATTCATGGCCATGTGATTGAATATTACGATGATGGACAAAAATATTTTGAAGGAAATTACGATAACGGCAAACTACATGGTTATGCGACATGGTATAACAAAAACGGCCATCCGGAGATGGAAGGGAAGTCGATTCATGATTTGCAAGACAGCATCTGGTCGTTCTATTATGAGGATGGGAAACTCGGTAGCCGAGGGAATTTCGTGAACGGTCTGCAAGACGGCGAGTGGAAATACTACTACGGAACCGGCGAACTTTGGAAAAAAGGACATTTTGCGAAAGGCAAGCGCGAAGGTTTGTGGGAGGCATGGTTCGAATCGGGGAAATTACAACGTTCCGGCCATTTTGTAAATGATTTGGAAGAGGGAAAATGGGAGCAATGGCATGAAAACGGAAAAACACGCGACATCGGCCCTTTCAAAAGAGGAAAGATGCACGGCGAATGGGCCGGATTTTACGAAAACGGAAAACCAAAATATAAGTCCGTTTATACTGATGCCCAGCGGAACGGTAGCCACACGCAATGGGACGAAAGTGGGAAGTTACGTTCCAAAGGCAGTTATCAAAATGACTTGCGCCACGGAAAATGGACCGACTACGCCCAAAATGGAAAACCACTCGAAACAGGAACCTACGCCAACGGCAAAAAGAACGGGAAGTGGATGTTTTATGATATGCGGGGACAAAAGATGCGGGAACAGAATTTCGTGGACGATGCCACGGAAGGCGTTTTCGTGGAATATTACCCCAATGGTAAAAAGCAGATGCAAGGCAATATGAAAGGTCGCCTCCGCCACGGCACTTGGTCGTATTGGAGCGCCAACGGCAAACTGATCTACCAAGTGGAGTTTGAACACGGAAACCGCGTCAAAGTGTATGTAGATAACGATCCTAAAGCTAAGAAACCATTTTAGGTGAACACGTTGCGAGTGAACAAGTTTCTTGTCAACTAAAACCCACTATTGTGAATAAAAAGAAAATATCAATTAAAGATTTTATGGATAGTTTAGATGTTAAAATCAATGATTTGAGGATTAAAATCTTCCATTTTAATTTCATACAAGTCAATACTTATATTTTATATGATGAAAAAAAAGAGGCGATCATCATTGATCCGGGGAATTACAATGCATTAGAAAATTGTACTTTGCATGATTTTATCGATAACAATGGATTGATGGTGAAGTTTGCCATCAACACACACCCCCATATTGATCATATTTTCGGGAACAATTTCTGTCAGCAGACACTCCGCATGCCGGTGCTGATGCACGAAGCCGGTACTGAAATTTACGGTCAAGCGGATGAATATTGTGCTACCATGCCTTTCCAACGCCCACCGTTTCCCGCTCCCGACCGGTTGGTCAAGGAAGGTGAGGTATTGACATTCGGCCATCAGGCGTTGCGGGTAATCTACACCCCCGGCCATTGCGATGGCAGCATCTGCTTGTATGACGAAAAAAACAAACTGGTCTTCACCGGCGACTTGCTGTTTGAAGAGAGTATCGGAAGAACAGACTTGCCATCAGGAAGTTATGAAATGATACTGAAAAGCATCCACGATAAAATCATGACATTGCCCGACGCCGTGATCGTTTACTCCGGTCACGGCGATGCAACTACGATTGGGCATGAGAGGAAACATAACCCCTATTTGTAACGAACATGAAACATAAAGAAGAATTTGAAGAATTCGAATTAGGCTATCAACGACGAGATTTATACAATCAGGAACATTTGGATATTCTTTCCGAAAGTTACCTCAATATCTTGAAAGTGACCGGCGAGGATCCGGAACGGGAGGGATTGCTGAAGACCCCACGGCGGGCGGCGAAAGCGTTCCAGTTCCTCACCCACGGCTACCACATCAAACCGGAAGAGATTTTGGAAAGTGCGCTGTTTAAGGAAGATTACCGCCAAATGGTGGTTGTGAAAGATATCGAGATCTACTCGCTGTGCGAGCACCACGTACTGCCTTTCTTCGGAAAAGCGCACGTGGCTTACATTCCCAACGGCACAATCGTGGGGCTGAGCAAGATTCCCCGCATTGTGGATGCTTATGCCCGCCGTCTCCAATTACAGGAACGGCTGACGACCCAAATCAAAGATTGTATACATAACGTATTGCAACCCAGCGGAGTGGCTGTGGTCATCGAGGCGCAACACTTGTGCATGTCGATGCGCGGCATTCAAAAACAGAATTCCGTCACCACCACTTCTGAATTTACCGGCGCTTTTCTGAAAAATGACAAGACCCGGCAAGAATTTATGCACCTGATCGGGGCTAGATTGCATTAAGGATCCACATTTACCACCACCCGAACACTCTTATTCTTACTCTGTCCACGGAATTTTTCGATGATGGCGGAAAGTTTAGTCTTCTCGAAATCCAATGGTTTGTTTTTTTCCAATTTGATCCAAAAATCTTTCAGGTATTGATTTTGAATGCGGGATACCAACGGAAATTCAGGACCCAGCACTCTGCCCGGGAAAGTTGTCTGCAGGATGGGGGTCAACTCTTGTGCGGCAGCGTTCACCCACTCTTCCTTGGGATGTTTCAACGTCACCTTGATCAGCCGGATAAACGGCGGATAGCGGAACTGCTGGCGTTCGACGAGCTGGTGGTTATACATCGCCGGATAGTCATTGCTGACCACATATTCCAACGCCGGATGCGCCGTGTTGTAGCTCTGGATGACTACCTTGCCGGGAATCTGTTTCCGACCGGCGCGCCCGCTCACCTGCGAAAGCGTTTGGAAAGCCCGTTCGAAAGAACGGAAATCAGGATAGGTCAGCAAATTATCGGCATTGAGGATGCCCACCACCGACACACGGTCAAAGTCCAACCCTTTGGTCACCATTTGCGTGCCGACCAGAATGTCCGATTGTTGATTTTCGAAATCGGAGATGATTTTCTGATAGGCGGTTTTGGAACGGGTGGTATCCAAATCGAGCCGCGCAATCTCCGCTTTGGGGAAGCGTTCCTGCAAAAAATCCTCCACCTTCTCGGTGCCAAATCCCTTCATCTCCATATCTTTACTATGACATGACGGGCACTCTTCCAGTACCTCGATCGCATAGCCACAATAGTGACACTTCAAGAGATTACTCTTTTTATGATATGTCAACGACACATCGCAATGGACACACATCGGCATGGTTTGGCACGTGTTGCAGAGCAATCTCAGGGCAAACCCCCGCCGGTTTTGGAAGATGATAACCTGTTCTTTATTTGTCAACGCCTGCTCAATATGCTCGATGAGAAAGTGCGAAAAATGCCCCGTCATTTTTTTTTGCCGGGAAGCGTGCACCAAATCCACCAACCAGATTTCCGGTAAAGTACTGTCGGCGTAGCGTTTGGTCAGTCCCACCAAACCGTATTTTCCCTGTTTGGCATTATAGTAAGATTCCAATGATGGTGTTGCTGTGCCCAACAATATTTTGGTTTGATGAATGTTAGCCAAAACAATGGCGCTATCGCGGGCGTTGTAACGGGGCGCCGGATCGTATTGTTTATATGAAGCGTCATGCTCCTCATCCACTATGATCAGACCGAGATCTTGATACGGCAACAAGAGAGCGGAACGCGCGCCGAGGATTAATTGGTATTTACCCTCATTTTGAGAGAAATCATCGGGATATAACACGCGGTTCCATATTTCCACCCGTTCAAATTCATTGAACCGGGAGTGGTACACCCCGACCCTATCGCCAAAATATCGACGCAAACGGTTCACGATCTGCGAGGTCAAGGCGATTTCAGGTAACAGGTAAAGCACTTGTTTACCTTCCGATAACACTTTATCAATCAACTTGATGTATATTTCCGTCTTTCCACTGCCGGTAACGCCATGCAGCAGCACGGTCTGTTGGGTTTCAAATTGTGACAGGATTTGTTCCATCGCCTGATGTTGATCTTTAGACAAGCAGATGTTCTCCACCTGATCCTGCGAGTCATAACTTCCCAACCGGCTGATTTTCACCTTCTCTTCTTTCAACACGCCTTTTTTCAACAATATCTCAATGCGGGAAGGGGAAACGTTGGCCCGTTCAAGCACCGCCTTTTTCGGAAGCGGCAACGTGTAATCCAATGCGCCGAGTTCGCCCTTCTTCTCTTGTAATTGCATGAAAAAAGAGAGCAATAGATCAACCTGTTTGGCATTTCGTTTCGATTGTCCCAACTCATCGATCAGGGCATAGAATGCCTTTTCGTTGGCAAACGATTCTGTTAAAGAAAGATATGTGTCGAATTTTGGCTTATACGGATCCCGGATCTCCTCGTCCGTGATGACCGCACCTTTCTCAACCAATGATTTCATAACGGGAATGATTTTCTGCACCCCAGCGATCTTGGCCATTTCGTCAACCGTGACAGCGTAGTGGTAGGAAAGTGATTCCACAACACCTACTTCTCGTGGAGTGAACATGGAGATATCGCCGTCAAATCCGGGATTGAGCATGATCTTGGTTTCGCTGGTAATCTTGAGAGCGGAAGGAAGAGCAATGGCCATCACCTCACCCATATTGCACATATAGTAACGTGACAGCCATTGCCATAACTTGAACTGTTTCTCCGAGATAATCGGCCTTTCATCAACCAGTTCAAGAATATATTTCGTATTCAGTTGATGGGGTATTTCTGTGTGAACCCGCACCACCAATCCCGAGTAGAGCTTGCTTTTCCCGAAAGGCACCACTACCCGTTTCCCAAACGTCACCTCCCCGTCGAACTCATGCGGAATACGGTAGGTAAAATAGCCCGGCAGCGGCAGTGGAAGCAATACATCCACGAAATAGGTGACACGATTCATGCGACAATATTAGTGAGTCGCAACATAAACAGCCATATCCAATAATTTGTGAGAATATCCCATTTCGTTGTCATACCAAGAGATCAGTTTTACGAATCTCGGGTTGAGCATGATCCCGGCGTTCGCATCGAAGATGGAGGTACGGGAATCGCCAATGAAATCGGATGAAACCACCGCATCTTCGGTGTAACCCAAAATACCTTTCAATTCATTTTCAGAAGCCTTCTTGATCACGCTTTTGATCTCTTCGTATGTAGTCTCTTTGCTCAAACGGCAAGTCAAATCCACTGCGGAAACGTCCAACGTGGGCACGCGGAACGACATACCGGTCAGGCGACCTTTCAATTCGGGAATCACTTTGGTAACTGCTTTCGCCGCACCGGTAGAGGAAGGGATAATGTTGCCGCTTGCCGCGCGTCCGCCCCGCCAATCCTTTTTGGAAGGACCGTCCACGGTTTTTTGGGTCGCTGTGGCAGCGTGCACTGTGGTCATCAAACCTTCCTCGATACCGAAGTTGTCGTGGATCACTTTCGCCAACGGTGCCAAGCAATTGGTAGTGCAAGAAGCGTTGGAAATGATGGTTTCGCCGGCGTAGGTTTTCTCGTTCACGCCCAACACGAACATCGGAGTGTCGTCTTTGGACGGCGCCGACATCACTACTTTTTTCGCACCTGCCATCAAGTGTTTTTCACAGGTCTCTTTCGTCAGGAAAAGGCCGGTACACTCCACCACATAATCCGCACCCACCTCATTCCATTTCAAGTTCGCCGGATCGGTCTCCGCCGTGATCCGAACGGCTTTCCCATTCACGATCAAATTGTTGTCTTTCACCTCGACCGTACCTTTGAATTGACCGTGCACAGTGTCGTAACGAAGCATGTACGCCATATAGTCCACGTCCAGCAAATCGTTGATCGCAACCACTTCCACGTTATCTTTTTCAACAGACGCTCTGAAAACCAATCTTCCGATACGTCCAAAACCATTGATGCCAATTCTAATCTTTTCCATAAAATTTTGATTTTAAATATGTTATTTTAAATTATTCAATGCTGCAAATGTATTATTTTTTTCATTTGAAATCACCACTATGTAAAACGAGGGAATATGGTACAGTACGGTACTGTACCATATTATGCTTTTTAAACAGGAAAATAGAGCTGAAAAGTATACGACTGCTCGTATGTTCACCTAATCAAAAAGTGTATCTTTGCAAAAAAAAGAATCATTAACCTCATAGATTTTATCAAAGAGTACCCCGACGAGGCGAGTTGCAAAGCGAAGTTCAAGTCATATCGCGAGCAGACAGGCGTTGTGTGTGCTAAATGCGGC
>JAITVP010000083.1 GCA_031285725.1 Bacteroidales bacterium | reverse complement strand
AATAGAGGGCAACAACTGCAGGCTTAGACATCGAATCAGAAGAGCGTTCAGAAAAACCTGTTGCTTCTCCAAGAAAATGAAAAATCATCTGAAAACTTTTGATATAGCTTTCTTTTATAGCAATTATGGATATGTATGATTGAGCATACTTTGGGAAACACCACCATAAACCATAAATTGCATTTCATTAGCCCGAGTTAATTCCGTCAATGGAAAAAATCCATACTTGTCTCAAAATAAACTAGGGCAAATAAAAGTGAATGATCACGATAAGCCTGATGATTTTGACATTTCATACCCCTGCGAAGCCACACGAGTTTGGGGTTTAGCGAATTATTGGAATTACATAAATTATTTTGGGGTGTATAAACCGCTCATCAATGCGGATTGGGACAGTGTTTTATATTCGCAAATATCCGATTTTATTTCTGCCCGTGATGCGGAAGAATATAATTTAGCTGTTTTAAAAACCGTCGCTTTTACAGATGACAATCATTCAATCGTGCGTTCAAAGAGCATAGATCAAGATTTATTCGGTGCTTATGTGCCGAATTTTAGGATGAAAAAAATAGGAGACACTTTCATCGTTACGAAACATAGAACGAGCAGGAATTACGTTCCTTCTGGCACCTTGATCAAGCAGGGCGATATTTTATATTCACTCAATGGTATCGCTATCAATGAATTGTATGATTCTTTAAAGAATTATTTTGCCGCTTCTAATGAATGGAGCAAGTCAAGAAATGTTAATCCTTATATTTTATGTTCTTTCATGGTAAAAAACCAGATTGTCTTTTCTCGCGACGACAAAATGGATACGATAGAAATTTATTTTTCAAAATACTACGATTATAATGCGTATGAGGATAGCATAAACAGTCTTAAAAAAAGATGGATATGTGACGAGAGAAAAACATGCATTTTCAGACAAGAAAATCATAATTTTAGTTAATGAAGATACGCAAAGTGAAGCCGAGTTTCTTGTGATGGCATTGCAACAATGCGGGAACGTAACAACTGTGGGAAGTCATACTGCAGGCTCCGATGGAAACGTCATATATTGGAAGTTCCCTGGTGGTATCACATCCACATTATCAGGGATAGGTATTCTGTATCCTGACAATACGATAACCCAACGCATAGGCATAAAGATAGATCATCTGATTGAAAGTACAATAAAAGATTACCAGAGAAAGAAGGATGCGATTTTAGACTTTGTGAATTTTAAAGGCAAATAAAAGAAATGGAGGAGAAGATAATTATTAAAATTACTTTTTTGTACACATCTTGATATTTACTTATTAATAATAATTTATTTGAAATAACGCTTTACCTCGCACCATTAGAAACACGTGCGGGACAATAAATTGCACCAAACTGTTTCTTATTTTTGATAATTTCATCCCGAAAAGCTTACCTTTTCCTAATTTCTAACTTCCACTCTTCCTGCCTTCGTCCTTGCAAATACCTCCGTGTCATACATCGCCTCGCACTGGATGGCGGGCAGGGTGAATTCGCCAGTATAGGAGGCAGTCAACCGCACGCGCACTGTCACGGATTGACCTCTTCCGAGGTCAAAATAGCTGAGTATCAGGTCATCGCGGATATCTTGATATGTGATCGGATCGCGGTAATAATCGACATCCACGTAATCATCTTCGTAATCGCTATTGTTGTAATTCCTCGTATTACCACTGTTTTTTTGCGGTGAAAAGAGCCGTTCATTGTAAATCTCCCAGCCGGAGGGGACAATGTGGGTCAACGCTATGTCGCGGTAGGAGCTATTTACACTAATGTTTGTCACTTTCACCACGGCGTAGAGATCGGTGCCTTGTGTCAATTGATTGATATTAATAGCTTTGCCATTCATGTCTTCGTATGTCACTTCCAGTTTGACATTGTTGTTTTTCGCCGGTAACGTGTCGTATTGCGGGATGTATTTGCCCACTACACTCACGTAAATAATACCGCTGCCGTTGTTCTTCACCCGCACCACGTGGTTTCCGGTTTTGTTGGAAAGATCTTTTTGGAAGACCGTTTTGCCTGAGGTCACACTATTGCTTTTCGCTTGATCAATGGCCCAGTCGAATTTGAGCGACCCAGACATCTTTTCAGCGAGTTTGCCCATTGCCATTAATCCGAAAGCGGTTGATTGTGTGGAGAAGTAGTTTTCTTTCGCCATCATTTCCGAAATGCGTTGCCCTTGTTTAAAGGCATCTGCATCACGTCCTAACAGCAGCATCGTCTCCAAGATCATCGCATCTTCCCGAACCGGTGAACCGTAGTTGTGATAATTTATAGATGAAGAAGACACCGTTAAAGACACGTCTTTCAGCAACTCTTGCGCCACGTTTTTGTTGCCGCTAAGCGCATAGGTGGCCGCCAATCGCCAAACTGTCTGCACGTCAAGACCTTTCATCTCTTTCATGCGGTTCATGGCACCCCGTTCGGCATCGCCTGCCAACGCCAACGTGTAGAGTCGGAACGCTTGTGTTTGTGTGGACTGGTCGCGATAGTAAAAGTTATTGGAATTGGACGTGGTTCGCCAGCCATGCGCTGTTGTCCGTTGATACCGTTTCCATTTGTTCAACACATTCTGATTCACCTCGTACCCCTTCTCTTTGGCGGTGATCAGGAAAAGACCGGCGTAAGCGGTCACCCACTCGTTTGGCTCGCTCATCCCCGGCCAGTAAACAAATCCTCCGTTGCTCGCCTGACGGGCATACAGCGACTGGATTGCCTCCCGCACGTTGCGCGCAATCATCTCCTTCTCTCCTTCATCCACCTCTTTGAACTGCAAGATGTACAACAGCGGAAGTGCCCTGGAAGTCAACTGTTCCGTGCAATAGTGTTGATAATTGTACAAGAAATCGAAACGGCGGCTGATATCCACGAACGGGATCCGCGAAACCTCCATCTTTGTCCAACTGTCGCTGCCGCTGTTTACACTATAGGGTATCTCCACGGATTCGCCGGGATTTAACAGTTTGTTGGTCAAGTTGACCACCGGCGGATTGGGATTGCGTACCTCGATCTCGATGGTCTCAGTTGCGGTTTGTCCGTTGCCGGTTGCGGTAACGGTGATCTTCTCCATGCCAGTTAACATGGTGGAGGTCAACATGAAGTTGACGATCTGATCGCCCGGTTGAGCAAATGCGATCGTTTGGCTGGCCTCGCCGTCCACTTTCACTTTTCCTGTAGTTTGCACCTTCACGGTGACATTTTTCACCTCTTTCTCCATCGCAAAAATGTTGACGGGCAACGAGATTTTCTCCGCCGTGCTGATCACTCTGGGCAAGGAGGCGAGCACCATCAACGGCGAACGCACCGGCACCGCTTTTTCCGCATTACCGTAGGCCCCCTCTTGTCCCGCCACCACCATAATCCGCACCGAACCGATGTACGGCGGCAAGGTAATCTTGTGTGTCTTTTCTTCCCCTTTCTTTAATGTGAACCGCCCGAGGAATTTCACCACCGGTTTGAAACGATTTGCCTTAGGGTCTGGGCGTTTTAGCCCCTCGTCCCCCCCGATGCTCAGCATGGAACCCAGTGTGCCGGTATGCGCACCGATCACCAGGTCATACATATCCCACGTCTTGATACCCAACGCTTCGCGGGCATAGAAATAGTTCCACGGATCGGGCGTTTTGCAATTGGTGATGTCTAACAAACCTTCATCCACAATAGCCAACGTGTATGTCATAGGCGCTTTATTCTTCTCAGACACTTTCACGGTAAATTCTTTTTCAGGATAAATCACTTCTGGTGAAGTAATTACAGGTTCTAATTTTGAGGATTTATTATGAACGAAAACCGGTGCGACACCATACATACGAATAGGCAAGTCGTTTGCCACCTGTTCGTGGGGTTGTAACAGACTGATATGCAAGTAGACATTGGGCGACATCGCTTCCGTGGCTTTAAAGGTGTACTTGGTCTCAATGTTTTCATTCAATACAACCCATTCACGATGAACTACTTCCGTTCCGTTTTCGAGTGCCACCAACGCTCGCCCGCCTTTCGAGGCTGGGATGAAAACCGTCACCACGTCGTTCACTTCGTAACTCTCTTTGTCGGTAGCGAACGTGATCATTTTCAACGCCGTGGGATCCTCCTTGTTGGAACGTCCACGCCAACTCGGCCAGTCAATGTAGACGAATCCCCCCGTTGCGTGACCGCTCTTCCGATCTATGACATAGACAAAATAACGACCCCAGCCGGGATAATTTAACTCGAATTTGATCGTTCCCTTTCCGCTAGAAATCTTTACTTTTCCTGACTGCACCGGGGTGTTCGAGCGGCTTTGCAAAAACGACGCCACAGAGTAAGAGTCGTATTCATACCACCAGCCCCAATTCACTTTGTAAATCTTGTATTCTATTTCATCGTTCTTGATGGGTTTACCGGCATCACTCAACGCCACGACATCAAATGTGTGTTCCATGTCCGTTTCCAAATAGTCGTATTGATTTTTTGTTTTCAGATCCAATCCCACGTAAGATTCAAAAGGTGAGTACGGTACGGATTTCGAGAAGATGCTGATGTCGCCGCCCTTTTCAAAAACACGGCAGATGAGGTTGACATCCAACATGCCCGGCACATTTTGCGCGGACGGCATCCTCACCTTGAACGTCACATCACCGTTCTCATCCAACTTTTCCTCATACATATCAATGGTCCCCGCCTCAAAACGACTGGCGGGATTGTCGAAATTATACCGCTCATACCCCTTAAATTGCATTGTCTTTTTGGACAACGAGTACTCCAGCGACGTCTTCAGATCACGGGCAGTGGCACCGGTCAACCAGTTGGCGTGGATATTGACTGACACCTCGCTCATATTTACCGTAATCAAGTCAGGAGCATCGATGTTGATTTTCAGACGGTTGGGTTTGATGGTCTCAATGCGTAACGATTTGTGGAAAGCGGTACCGCCTATTTTCACATAAGCGTTCCAGATACCGGTGGGATCATCCTGCTTCGTAGGGACTTTGAACGTGTAAAGTCCGTTCACACCGCTTGTGGAGACCTGTTTCAAATAAAATTGTCCGTTTGGGTTGTATAATTCGAATGAAACCGGATGGTCATTGGGGATGCGGTTTTCGCGATCTTCCAGCATAAACGAGAGAAAAAGCGTGTCGCCCGGTCGCCAAACGCCCCGTTCGCCGTAAATAAATCCCTTCAATCCTTTCTGCAACTGCTGCCCCCCCACATCGAAACGGCTTAACATATTCTCTTCTCCTTCATTGAGTTTGAGATACGTTTTGTTATTTTCCGACTCTACCACCAACACAAACGGCTTATTTTTCGCCTTGATTTCGGCAAATCCGTCACGGTCGGTTTTGGCGGAGCCGACCGGTTGCAATTGAAAGTTGTAAATCGTCGCCGTGGCATTGGCTATCGGCTGCGTGCTGAGGATGTCGCTAACGCTGATCCACGTGTGATTCGTAGCGTTCACTTTTGCAATCACCCCGATATTCGAGGCCAACACGTTCGTGGTCGCTTTGCGACTGGACTCCATGTAATAACTGGGATGACACGGGTTATCGCGCTCTCGCCAATCATACAGCGACCAATCGCGCTCCGAATCCTCATAATAATAGGTTGACGTTTGATCCCATTGCGCATCCTCTTCCTCGGTAATAATCTTAGAGTCGTACTTGGCAAGCCGTTCCCGTTCGCCGAGAATGGTGGTTTCCCCTTGGCAAGGATACGCCGAACAAGACGGGTCGAACGAGAGAATCACCCGGTAGATTGCTCCCGGATCTTGTGCGATGATCTTACTCAAATCGATAAAATAGTTATCCCATTCATTGATATTCTTTGAGGGATCATTATCCAAACGAATACGATCTTTGTAAACTAACCGTCCCGAACGGCGAAGCCCCGTCATATAACTATCATTCAACTTGTTATCTTGCAAAAATAGTAACACGTTATTTTCGAAAATCTTGATCACTCGAACATCCACGGCGTTCAGGCTGACCGCCTTGAAAGGAAGAATCAAATTTTGGGAATTGGGGAGGATGCTGCCCGCCGAGAGAAATTCCACACTCGGTTTTTGCGAAACCACCGGCAATGTGACCGTGGTGGTTTGATCCAAATAATTGTCATTAAGATCTTTTAATCCTTCATCAATCGTGATCGAGATATCTCGACTTTTCCCGAAATTGTTTTCGGTGAAAAAGAGTTGGATTTTATTATCCTTCACCAACTGCACCGGATGTCGAATCCCTTCTACTTCAATCAATCCATAGATCTGTTGGGTGGGAGAAACGGGATTGGAGAAAGTGAGGACAACCATGCGGTCGGGAGTTTCCATAATCTCCGCACTTAAAAACGAGAATTTTCCTTTCGCCGGAATGACCGCGGAAATATTCTCTTCTATGTTGGAGGAAGCTCCAAACGGTTTGCCATTCACCACAATCTTCAAATGGCTGTCCCGCCTGTTTTTCTTAATATCTTTAATTTCAAATTTATAGATATATGGATTAGCTGTCCCGGAGATCACGGGTGTGAAATTATCATTTCCCCGTTTTGCGGTAATCATCTTCGCAATCGTCTCCAAATTAGCCACGTCGCTCAACCGGATCTCGCCGTTAATGGTCACCAAATCGGGCGTAGCCAGTGCAATGTCTGTGGAGAGAACCTTGACCGTAAAATTACGTTCCTGCACCCGGAAGGAAAATTCAAAATTGGCAACACTCTTATCCACCGGCAGCACCTTATCCAGCGCAAAAGAGCCATTATAAAGCGTTCCCGGCTTCAACGTTCCCGAGTCGGGTACGAATTGAATAGTCTTCTGATCCACCCAATAGGTTTTCCCTTTCAACGAGGGTGTGAACGAAAACAACTTCTCCGTAATCTCACTATTCTCCTCAACGGTTTGCAGATTTTCTGTTAATTCTATATAAATACTTGCATTCGATGAAATAATCCCACCCGTGTAGGCACTGATGTACGGTGCAAAATCGGTCGACGGGACAATATCTCGTGTCTTTTCTTTACAACTACTGAAGGTCAGCACAAAAATCAATGATAAAAATCCTGCTGGGCATAAGGAGAAACGTTTCATATGGTTTGATTTTATTTGATTTACAAAAATATGAAAAAAGCATGAAAAAGCGCAAAGAATGGAAGTGGCTTTTCCCTATCTTTGCCCACATGAATAATTCAACACCTAAACAGTTAAACAAATAAAAAAAATGATGAAATCAATTGACCAGGTTAATTTTAAAGAAAAACGGGCGTTGGTCCGGGTGGATTACAATGTGCCGTTGAATGACAAATTGGAGGTGACCAGCAAGACCCGCATTGAGCGGACGTATGACACGGTGAAGAAGATCACCCGCGACGGCGGGATTGCGATCCTGATGTCGCACCTCGGCCGCCCGAAAGGACAGGTGGCGGATAGCATGTCGTTGAAACACATTGCGGGAACCGTGGAAAATGTTATGGGACAGAAAGTGGCTTTTCTAGGCGATGTGATGGACAACGATATTGAGGCGAAAGTGGCCGCATTGAACCCGGGCGACATTGGGATGTTGGAGAACCTGCGTTTCCATCCCGAGGAAGAGAAAGGCGATAAGACGTTTGCCGAAAAATTATCGAAATTGGGCGATATTTATGTGAACGACGCCTTCGGCACGGCGCACCGGGCTCATGCGTCCACGACTATCGTGGCACAGTTTTTTCCGGGCAACACCTACGCTGGCTATCTGCTATATAATGAGGATGCCAGTTTGAAGAAAGCGCTTTCCCATCCCCAACGGCCTTTCACAGCAATTATCGGCGGGGCAAAGGTCTCCACCAAAATTGGCATCATTGAAAACTTGTTGGATAAAGTTGACAATCTGCTCATTTCCGGCGGGATGAGTTACACGTTCCTGAAAGCGTTCGGCGAAGAGATCGGCGATTCATTGGTGGAGGAGAATATAGTGGACACGGTGATGGAAATTGTTAAAAAGGCGTATTTAAAAGGCGTAAACATCTATTTACCGATGGATAGCGTGTGCGGCGACCGCTTCGCTGAAGATGCGAAAGTGATGACCACCGAAAACAACACGATTCCCAAAGGCTGGATGGGCTTGGATATTGGCCCGAAAACGGTGAAGAAATTCGCAATGGTTTTGCAACAGTCGGACACGATTTTATGGAATGGTCCGGCCGGCGTGTTTGAGATGAAACCTTTCAGCCGAGGCACCCAAGCAATGGGCATCTGTGTGGGTGCGGCAACCTTGGCCGGTGCCTACTCCCTCGTAGGAGGCGGCGACACCATCACCGCAGTCGGCCAATTCGGACTCAAGAATATAGTCTCCTACATCAGCACCGGCGGCGGTGCCATGCTCGAATACTTGGAAGGAAAAGTGTTGCCGGGAATAGAAGCATTAGAAAGTTAAATTTACGTGCGAATGCAACTTTCGCCTGTCAGTAAAGCGACAATAAATGCTCCCATACCTGCTCCAAGGCCATTAACAACTACAATCTCCAACGGGTCTTTGTCCGACATCTTGCGCATAAAAAAACCAAATGCCCATAAACGTACTATTCTATAGGCATTTGGTCTCAATTTGATTTTCAGTGTCCTCGCAGGGACTCGAACCCTGGACCCATTGATTAAGAGTCAATTTCTCTACCAGCTGAGCTACGAAGACTTTTGCGGCGGCAAAAATACAAAAAATAAGACAAATATCGTTCGAGCCGGAAGATATAACTTCACCCTATGCTTGCCGATCCGCTGATAAGAATTGTAACTCATAGATTCATTGATACGGTTGAAGCCACCGAACTGCGGGTTGTCGCTATTGAGAATGATTTTATATTCACCGGGCGGTAAGTCAAATTCGAAATCGGTGTAAGAACGGGTGGGATGTAAATTCAAGACAAAATAGTGCTTATTCCGCTCATATAGCAAGATTTGATTGTTAATATTCTCGTACAATTTCCGGGCGGGTTGGTCGAAAATCTTCTCTTGCTGGAGAAAATGAACCATCGCTTGGTCGAAATTTTGCAAGTAA
>JAITVP010000045.1 GCA_031285725.1 Bacteroidales bacterium | reverse complement strand
AATTGTATCTTTGTCGAGTACTTGGTACATGGGAAGCATTTTTATTTGTTGTTTTGCAATTACAAAAGTAATGCTTCCCGGTTTTTTATGATGATGGTTAGAAAAGTTTAGATGACTTCAAAATATATAAATACAAAGCACATACAAGCATTTAAAATATCACCAATTGTATGTGTACAAAATGATCTCATCGTATGGATATGAAATGAAGATTTTTAATGCGTTTGCCCTGAATCAATTTCCCCTCCTTCCTGCCTTTTCCTTATCTTTGTCCCCATCATCAAAAAAATAACGATTATGGTAAAAAAACTTTTCTTTTTTGTCGCAATTTTCTTTGTATTAATCACTTCGAGAGCCGATGAGGGAATGTGGCTGCCTTATCTTTTGAACAGGCAGAACGTGGAATCGATGGAGGCATTGGGGTGCAAGCTAACTCCCGAGGAGATTTTTAGCTTCAACCAATCCAGCATCAAGGATGCCATCGTACAATTTGGCCGGGGTTGCACCGGAGAGATCATCTCCGGCGAAGGGCTGCTGCTCACCAACCACCACTGCGGACTGTCGCAGGTACAATCGCATTCGTCGCCCGAAAAAGATTACCTGACCAACGGGTTTTGGGCGTATTCGAAAACAGACGAGTTACCCAATCCGGAATTGACCGTCTCTTTTTTGATAAATGTGCAAGATGTGACGAACGAGATTCTGAAAAACGTAAAAGATCAGATGGATCCGGAAAACCGCGAAAAGACGGTGTCGAAAGCGATCGAAGCCTTGAAAAAAGCGACCCCGAAAGAGTCGTGGCAACGAGTGGATATTGTGACGTTTTATCATGGTAATCAATATATTATGTTCATGTATGACGTGTACAGCGATGTGCGTCTGGTAGGTTGTCCGCCGTGGGGTATTGGGAAATTCGGCGCCGACACCGACAATTGGACGTGGCCGCGCCACAAGGGCGATTTCTGTCTTTTCCGGGTCTACACTGCGCCCAATGGGGAACCGGCGGCCTATTCCGAGAAAAACATCCCTCTGACACCTAAGCACTTCCTGCCTATCTCCCTGAAAGGAATCAAGGAGGGTGATTTTGCCATGATTCTTGGCTATCCGGGTTCCACCGATCGCTATATGCCTTCGCAAGGCGTGGAGATGATTATCCACGAAACTGGCCCGGCAATCGTAATGTGCCGCACCGAAAAGCTGAACGTGTATCGCAAGCACATGGACGCCGATCCGGCGATTTTCATCAAATATGCATCCAAACAAGCTTCCATAAGTAATTACTGGAAATATTATATCGGACAAGTGAAACAATTACAACGCAACAAAGTGACGGAGAAGAAACAGGCGACAGAGAAGGAGTTTAACCAGTGGGTAAATTTGTCTCCGGCCCGCAAAAGCAAATATGGTCAAATATTGACGAATTATGAAATTCAATACCAGACATTGCGGAAATATGAGAAAGCCATGGTTTACCACCGGGAGACCGGCATCCGAGGTGGCGAAGCGGTAGCTTTTTCCGCACAATTTATAGCCATAAACCGGAAAATCCAAGAGAAAGATGAAACCGAGGTACAAGCCCGTCTGAAAACGTTGACCACAGCGGCAGAGAAGTATTTCAAAGATTATGAATACAATCTCGACAAAGAAGTGACTCTCGCCCTACTGAAACTTTTCCACCAAGATATCCAATCCGAAATGCTACCGTCAATCATTAAGAAAGAAGGCGGAAATATGGAGAAATATGTCGATAATATGTTTAAAAAGTCGATTTTCACTTCGCCTGATCGTTTTAAAAAATGGGCGAAACAGCCGTACGATCTGAGCAAAGATCCCGTTTTCGCCTTGATCAATGATCTCTATATTTCCTATTTTGCGATGCAGGAGGCGATGGCAGAGGCACAGCTGAAAATCCGGGAGGCAAACCGTTTGTTTATGGCGGGATTGATGGAGATGCAACCCGACCGTAATTTTTACCCCGATGCCAATTTCACCATGCGGCTCACCTATGGCTCTGTGAAAAGTTACCAACCCGCCGACGCCGTGTTCTATGATTTCCAAACCGACCTCGGTGGCGTGATGGAGAAATATATCCCTGACAACTGGGAGTTTGATGTCCCGAAAGAGTTGAGGGGAATTTACGAGAAGCGTGACTATGGACGTTATGAAACAGATGATAACAGACTGATTGTCAATTTTATATCAGATAACGACATCACTGGCGGCAACTCCGGCAGTCCGGTCATCGATGGCGAGGGCAACCTCATCGGTCTGGCCTTCGATGGCAACTGGGAAGCAATGAGCGGGGACATCTCTTTCGAACACGAAGTGCAACGCACCATCAGCATGGACGTCCGCTATTTGTTGCTTGTCATCGACAAAATGGCAAACGCACAGAATATTATGAAGGAGTTGAAGATTGTGGAGTGAGGAACGACAGCAATAAACTACGGTTTATTGGTTAATACCTTGAAATATTTGAGCGAATTTCCAACACCCTCCACGTTGTAGTTCTTTGAAGAAACACCATAAATCTTATAACACTGATCTTCTATGATTTCAGTGATTTTTTCATAATTACCCTCGTGTTTTTGTTGAAAAAAAGCCAGTTTTTTATTTAACTCATGACTATTTTCACGAATGATTTCCGCCGTTAAGGGAAATGAATACAGTTCGTCTTTCTTGACCCTGTTCAACTCATATCCTTCAATAACATTTTTTAACCGTGGATACATCACTTTTTCTGGAACATAATGTTCGCTGCTGTCGCAAGAAATCACTTTCCGTTTCAGCTGATCCATTTTATTGAGTTCCATGGCGGCATGAGCCAGCGAACCGCTTCCCGCAAACATATCCAAAATGACCGCATTCTCAGCTTTAATACCGATGTTTAACATTAATTTCATCAATCCGACCGGCTTTTTACCTTGCGAAAACGGAATGCCACCCTCGCTATACACGTGTGTGTATTCGTTTTCGAAATCGAAATAGTTGGGAAAAGGAAGCGTGTTTGCTGTTTTTCCTTCTTGAGGTTTCCCTTGATAATAGAATCCATTTTTGAATTTCTCGTCTTTCTTTCCTTGAAAATAGCGAAATCCTAAGCTATCGCTTCCTATTTCCGGCACTTTATAGAGATGATTTGTTTGATGAAGGTTTTTAAGATAACGTTCAAAAAAACGACCGGAACTGTTTCCGTCGCAGATACTTCCGCGGATGCTGATTTTCTTGAGTTTGTGCTCAGCAGGCTTTCCTTTACGAATCGTGTATTCATTCGGTGCGTAAATTTCAACAATTTTTCCACCGAGTTCTTTCCGTTCAGGATTCGGGTTCAATGTCTCGATTTCATACACATAATCCAATAACTCATCCGATCTTTTGAGAAGGCGATTAGGTTTATAATTACTTGATTTTCTGTAAAAAAGCAACTGTTCTGTAACATTATGAATATCCACATCACCGGTTAGTACTCGAGATTCATGGCGAGTTTTGATGGTGAAGGTCGTGATGTAATTTTCGGCGGAGAAAATATGATCACAAATCAGTTTCAAATGGGCGGCATGACGATGGCTCACCGACAAGAAGAAACATCCGTCCGACTTTAAAAGACTATAGGACAGTGCTATTCGTCGCTCTAAAAAATAGAGCCAGTTGATCAATTGATGATCGGATTCCCGTTTTCCCGGGAAAATGTTGTGGAGATTGAAGGCGTGGGAATCAGCCAGAGTTTTAAACAATGTGTCTTCCACGTTAGGCGGATCGGCGAAAATGAGATCAATACCTTCAGCATATTCATCTTGTAAACAGCGCATTGCCAGTAGGATATCTCCGTCGAGCAAAATATGAAAGGGGTTTCCGTCGTCTGTAAAAATCCGCTTCCCCAAGATTTCAATGAGAAAAGGTTTTTGATTCTTTGTTACAAAAAACATTTGGCGATATTTCTGTTGCGAATAAAATTAAAAAGCGTGGAGTTTTTATCCGCAACAGAGGTGTCGCCAAACACCCACAGACTAAGATAAAAAGCATCCACGCATGGCGTGAATGTTAAATCTTATGTCTGTTAGTTTTTTTATTGGCGATATTTCTGTTGCAGACTTTAACCTAATTATTTCATATTCTTATCTTGTGACCTCCTTTTCTTATCTGATTAATACAAAAGCAAAAATAACATAATATTGTTATTTAGCAATCTCTTTTTCTTAAAATAATCCAAGTTATCAATTATAGATTATCGGTTGCCGTCATTTCTTAAACACCAAATACACGGCTGCAATAAGAAAAAAGAACGCCAGGATGTGGTTCCAGCGAAAAGTTTCGTTTTTGAAGAGCAGCGTGCTGAAGATAACAAAGACGGTTAGGGTTATAATTTCTTGTATCACTTTGAGTTGAATGAGTGAAAAGGATCCGCCGTTGCCAATATAGCCCATCCGGTTGGCGGGAACTTGGAAGCAGTATTCAAAAAAAGCCACGCCCCAGCTGATGAGGATGATGAGAAACAACGGCAGTGAACTTCCCCACGAAAATTCTTTCAATTTGAGGTGGCCATACCACGCCAAAGTCATAAAGACATTGGAGGTGACCAGGAGCAGGATGGTGTAGAGTGATTTCATGTTGCAAAAATAGTTGTTTATTTCCGAGCCTGAATCAGCCCAAAAACCCTCAAAAACGCCAACAAAAAAGAGAGCTACCTTTTTGCAACTCTCTTTTTGCTGTGGTGCTGGACAGAATTGAACTGCCGACACACGGATTTTCAGTCCGTTGCTCTACCAACTGAGCTACAGCACCGCTCACTGTTTTGAGGCTGCAAAAGTAACATATTTTTTCACATAGCCAATAAGGAAACTTCAATTTTTTTCGAAAACAAGGTATTGATTTTTATTTCATTGATTTAATGTGAAATATGAAGAATCGTCTTGTTCAAACCAAATCTTCATAATAGTGTATCCAAGGCAATATCGCACAACAATTCGTAGCCTCTTTCGGATAAAATGGGATGCAAGGCATAGATAACCACATCCACGGAATGGTTTTCGGTGATGAAGTAAATGATGTTGTGAATATAAAATGGAATGTAGCTCTGTCGATCCGTAAATTCGTTAAAATAGCCCTTTTTGAAGTCGGAAAAGATGATTTGATGGATGATTTTTTCCAGAAAAAACAGATTGCAAGGTGGGGTTTGAAAGACTCTACGGAAAAATTCCTCCTCTTTATGATGGCATCTTTTCAACTCTATCACAACGAAAAGGAGCTTCTCAATAGCGTGGTTGCAAAACTCGAACTTGGCGTTCAATCGACGCTTTAAGTCTATTTTCCAAATTTCAAGTACCTCTTTTTCAATATTATGTACCGATTTATATCGATTGAAAATTGTGCGGTGGGTGATGTTCAACCCATTGGCAATATCGTTGATGGAGTGGTCAAAACCGTACCGCTGGAAAAAATCAAGCAGTTCCTGTTGTTTTTTTTTCTTGGCAGAAGAGTGGCTGGGGTCGAGATCCATGAAGGAAGACTTTTTAGTTGACAAATTAACTCGTCAACTCGTCACTTTTTAATTCATCGCTTGTTAACTCATCAACTTGTTTATCTGTTTCTGAAAATATTCGTCCATTAAAAATGAGCAAGAGGATTAATCCCACGGTGACACAGGCATCCGCAATGTTGAAAATAGCGGGAAAAAAGTAGGAGCCGCCCCACAGCGGAAACCATTCGGGAATCAGGAAGAGTTTGACATAGAACATGTCCACCACTTTACCATAGAGAAACGCACTGTATCCGCTACCCTCCGGGAAGGCCACGGCAGGTGCGAAAATGGTGCTTTCACTAAAAAATAATCCGTAAAATGCTGAATCAATGATGTTTCCCAATGCTCCGGCAATAATCAACGAAAAGACCACCACAGTGATAGTGTCCGTTTTTGCCCGTTTTATCTGTCGCAGTATATAGTAGAAAAGAAAAGCAACCACAACAATGCGCAACAGCGAGAGCAGCAGTTTCCCGAAGTTCTGACCCAGACTGATGCCAAACGCCATCCCTTCGTTTTCAATGAAAAAAAGATAAAACCAATTCCCCCATAAGGCGACTTGTTCTCCGAGGCACATGTGCGTTTTCACCCAAATTTTCAGGATTTGGTCTACAATGAGGACAACTGCAACAATCGAAAAAAGCAGAATTTTATAGTTTCGCTTGCTCACGTGCTATTTCTTTTCATTAACCTTAGCATCGAAACTGAGCGTTGCGTGAGGCACACTTTTAAGTCTTTCTTTAGCAATCAGTTGTCCTGTAATACGACATACTCCATAGGTTTTGTTTTCGATACGAACTAACGACGCTTCTAAGTTTTTGATATGTTTGTCCAAACGAGCCGCCAACCGGCTATTCTCCTCTTTAGAAAGCACTTGGTTGCCCTCTTCCAACACCTTGAACGTTGGAGAGGTATCCATCGTGTCGTTTCCGGAATTGTTGTAAGCGTCAAGATAAACGCCCATTCCATTTTTAGCCTCTTCGATCTTGGATTCTATCAAGATACGAAATTCTTCTAATTCTTCATCCGAATATCTTGTCCCATTTGTCTTGTTATTCTCTTCCATGATTAAAAAAATTTACTACTGGTTAAACGGGCGCAAATATACGATATTTCTTGAGAAAAAAGAGAGAAACAACAATTGTGCCCAGGGCTAAATCATTAAAACCAACAAAACAGCATATCTATTTTTTGTTG
>JAITVP010000007.1 GCA_031285725.1 Bacteroidales bacterium | reverse complement strand
CCCGATCTATCCGGTGGCGGAAGTACAACTGGGTTTGGTGCCGGGGATCATGAGTTTCTATTTGGGCATCAATGGCGAAGTGAAGTATAATTCGTTACAGAACTTGTTGTATGACAATCCGTTTATGAAACCGCAATTGGATTCCTTGAAATTCACCCGCTCGCAGATCGTGTTGCGCGCAGGCATCAAAGGGAATTTGGTTAAGAAACTGAACTACCACGTCTCCGCTCGCTATTCGTTAAATAAGGATGAAGTTTTCTACGTGATCGATACGAATGCCCGGTTGAAAAACCAATTCAACATCATGTACAAAGATGCCAATGTCCTAAACGTTTGCGCAAACCTGAACTGGGAGACGATGGGCAAGCTCTATCTCAATCTGGAAGGAAATTACTGGGGCGTCTTCTTCAACCACATCAGTGACACTATAGAGGAGAAGGCTTGGTATCGCCCGACCTGGGAAGTGAAATTTAATGGTAAATATTTCTATAACAAAAAAATGGCATTCAGTGTGAACTGCAATCTCCAATTTGGTCGTTGGGCATCGGTTCCCGATTTCGAAACCAATGTCTTTACTGTGCAAAAGATGAAACCGCTCCTCGATTTCGGCCTCGGTTTCGAATATTTCTTCTCCAACCGTTTCACCGCTTTCGCCAATATTAACAACGTGGCTTGCCAAAACTACGCCAAATACTACGATTTCAAGAGCTACGGCATCAACGTCATGATCGGCATCACTTATTCTTTCGGAGACGAGAGTTTGAAGGTGAGGAGATAGTTTGGGTGTTTGAAAATAAAAAGCGTATCATTGAATCATTGAACTTTTTGCATTTCGATCCTTATATTTAACAGTTCAAGGATACAGGTGTTGATTTGCCTTTAAATAATACTATTTTTGCCATTCAAATTAGGCCATTTGGGAAATGAAAATAAAAGCACTATATTTGATGCTGTTTTACTTCACGATCTCACCTTGTTTCGTTTCGGCGCAAAGTGAACATAGAGGTACTCTCCATTCGAGTCTCGAGGAGTGTATCGCTTTTGCGTTGAACAATAACTACAGCACGGAAATCCAACGTAACACATTGAAAACGTTGTTGTCTACCGATCCAAGACAACCCATATCCATCCTAACACCTGACGAAAACACAATGGATCGAATTGCCACCTTGCCCACGGAGGAAAATGTCCTGACACGCTCACTGGAAGCACTTCCCGATTTGCCTATTTATGATTACAACATAAATATCGCCGAATTGGACGTGAAGCTTTCAAAATCGTCCTACATTCCTTCGTTATCATTGAGCACTTTCGTGGGTACGGGGCTCTCTCAATATGAGCAATTTGGGTCCTATCTTTCTAACGAGTCGATAGAACAGGTGGGACTTAATTTGACTATTCCTATCTTCAGCCGGAATCAGGTTAAATCGGACGTGCAGCAGAGTCAGATCGCCCTGCAACAACTCCAGATGGCGCGTGCGCAAGCCGAAATTTCGTTGGAAGAATCTATCATAGAGAATTATAATAACGTGGATTTGTTGTACAACAAAGCAACTACATCAACGTATATTCCGACATATATTCGGAATTAGTATGTTTTTTTGTTAAGACGTACTCCTACCCCTAAACAAACAATGGCTTACCGGAACTATCTCACGACAAAAACCGCATTCTGGCTTTCGATTTCAATCACGGCCGCATTGCAGATTTTCTTCTTGATCTCGTTCAATTTTCGGGAACAGATGTTAGAAATCCTGCCATCGGGTATGCCTCTGATGGAACACAAGATAAACTATGTGCGATTCGCCATCTCCACGCTATTTAACTTTATCCTTCTTTTCTCTTTATATCTGTTGAATTTCAGATTATTAAAGAGTGATATGGAGGAAAATAAAAAAATGACGCTCGTCATGACGCTCAGTTTGTTGGTCGTGGTCGTGTTTAGTCTCATCTTCATGCAAATCCAGGTGAACCTTTTCAATCCTTCATGTTGTGATTTCAAGAAACCCATAAAAGGACACTTTTTACAAGATCTTTTTTTGATGTTGGTCGTGGTCTTCACTTCGCAGATCTTCTATCTTTCACAGAAAAAACAGCAGATCGCTTTGAAATACGAGGCGTTGCAGGCGGAGAACATGAAAGTTCGTTACGAAGCATTGAAAAGCCAGATAGATCCGCATTTTTTCTTTAACACATTGAGCTCATTATATTTCCTTATTGAAACCGACGGTCAGAAAGCGCAAGATTATATCCACAAATTCTCATCGGTGTTCCGTTATACGTTGCAAAATAAGGAAGTCGTGACGTTGAGCGAGGAGGTTGATTTTACGAAAGATTACGCTTCACTGATTCAGATCCGCTACGGTGAGCAACTGCGTATCGTTTTCGAGATCGATGAGAAATATGGTGCGTATGAGATTGTTCCGTTAAGTATCCAGACGTTGGTGGAAAACGCCATAAAACACAATATCATCTCCAACAAGCAACCACTCACTGTGACAGTCCGTTCCAACCCCGATGATACCGTGACCGTTTCCAACAACTTGCAAACGAAGGAAACTGCTGAATCTGGTGCCGGTATCGGACTGAGCAATCTTAACGAACGATATGGACTGAAATGGCAAAAAGGGATTGATATCCAAAATAATGGCATTACTTTTTCCGTTACCGTACCGTTGATGGCAACACGGATTTAGCGCATAAGATAAATTTGAACAGATTAAAAATGAAGGTTTTAATTATAGAAGATGAATTATTGAATGTGGAGCGGCTAAAGCTCTTGATTTGTAAGTCGCTCCCGAAAGCGGAAGTGTTGGGTGTGTTGCAAACCGTTGCCGAAAGCGTGGAATGGTTTTCCGAAAATGTAAAACCGGATGTCGTTTTCTTGGACATCCACTTGGCGGACGGCTCGGCGTTTTCCATTTTCGAAAAAGTGAAAGTTAACTGCCCAATCATCTTTACCACCGCATATGACGAATATGCGCTGAAGGCGTTCGAAGTCAACAGTATAGATTATCTACTCAAACCCATTGAGTGTGGTGCTTTCGAACGAGCCGTCAATAAGCTAAAGGATATCTATCAGCACAATATTCCAGACAACGGCAAGTGGATCAGTGAGTTAATCCACATGATGAAGGAGGTGGGTGCCGTTTATAAATCCTCGTTGTTGGTTTCCGCAGGCGACAAGCTCATCCCGCTGCCTGTCAAGGAGATCGGCTATCTTTTTTTCGAGAGCAAGACGGTCAACGTGATGCACGTATCCGGGAAAAACCACGTGATTCATAGTTCGTTAGATGACATTTGGAAGCAACTTGATCCTGCCAATTTTTACCATGCCAACCGCCAGTTCATCATCGCCAAGTGGGCAGTCAAGGACGTCTCCCTCTGGTTCGGCAATCGCGTGGTGGTTAATCTCAAAATGTCCACTCCCGAACACATTCTCATCAGCCGTGCGCATGTGCAGCGGTTTAAGAAATGGCTCACGGAGTGAGTTCAATGACTCAATCCTCAAAAAATCATTGGTGTATATTGTTAGGTGTTCGTTTGCACTTCATTGCTACTGAGATTGTTAGGCGAAATAGATAAAGTGAAAATAAAGTTTTCCGCTTGCTATTTCTTCGTCATTTATAATTAATTGTTAGCTATTAATCGTTAATTTCAAACCATCTTTTTTCTTATTTTTGCAATTTTAAAAGAAAAGGCGGGAGATATAGACAATTTAATAAAAGTTCTACTCATAAGTAATTAAATACAAGTTTATTATGACAATGCAAGACAAAATCAACGAACTCCTTGAACTTCGAGTGAAAGCTCGGTTGGGGGGAGGCGAAAAGCGAATCGAGAAACAGCATCAACAGGGTAAGTTTACGGCGCGTGAACGTATTCTTATGTTTTTGGATGAAGGTAGTTTTGAAGAGTTCGACATGTTTGTGACTCATCGTTGCACCAATTTCGGATTAGAGAAGGAAAAACCCCTCTCTGATGGTGTCGTGACCGGTTACGGTACGGTGGAAGGCCGCTTAGTTTATGTATTCTCGCAAGATTTTACCGTGTTCGGCGGTTCTCTTTCGGAAACCGTGGCGGCGAAAATCTGCAAAGTGATGGACATGGCCGTTAAAATGGGTGCGCCGGTGATCGGTTTCAACGATTCGGGCGGCGCGCGCATCCAAGAGGGCGTGAATAGCCTTTCCGGATACGGCGAAATTTTCCAACGAAACATCCTCGCTTCAGGCGTGGTACCGCAAATTTCCGCGATTTTCGGACCTTGCGCCGGCGGGGCGGTATATTCTCCCGCTCTCACCGATTTTATCATGATGGCGAAAAACACCAGCTATATGTTTGTGACCGGACCGAAAGTGGTGAAAACAGTGACCAACGAAGACGTGACCGTGGAGGACTTGGGCGGTGCTTCCGTGCACTCCACCAAATCCGGCGTGGCGCACTTCGCCGTTGATAATGAAGAGGAAGGCATCCAGATGCTTCGCAAACTGTTGAGCTACTTGCCATCCAACAACATGGAAGTTCCTCCGCACGTGCCGACCAACGATCCGATCAACCGCTTGGAAAATGCGTTGAATCAGATCATCCCCGACAACCCGAACAAGCCTTACGATGTTAAGGAAGTGATTCACAGCATTGTGGATGATCGCAATTTCCTTGAAGTGCAACCCAACTATGCGCCGAACATCATCATCGGTTTCGCCCGTTTCAACGGTATGTCCGTGGGTATTGTGGCCAATCAGCCTAAATCGCTGGCGGGTGTGTTGGACATCAACGCTTCCCGCAAAGGCGCACGATTCGTCCGTTTCTGTGACGCATTTAACATTCCGTTAGTGACATTGGTGGACGTTCCGGGATTCTTGCCGGGTACCGGCCAGGAATACGGTGGTATCATCCTGCATGGGGCCAAACTGCTTTACGCTTACGGCGAAGCAACCGTTCCGAAAGTGACCGTGATCATGCGGAAAGATTATGGTGGAGCGTATATTGTAATGAGTTCCAAACACTTGCGTAGCGATATTAACTATGCTTGGCCAACCGCCGAAATTGCGGTCATGGGCGAAAAAGGAGCGGTGGAAGTGTTGATGGGTAAAGAGATTAAAGAGATCGAAGATCCCCAAAAGAGAGCTGAATTTATCGCTGAAAAAGAAGAAGAGTACAGAAGTGCGTTTGCCAATCCTTATGTGGCAGCAAAATATGGTTATATCGACGATGTGATTGAACCGCGCAACACCCGCTTCAGAGTGATTCGCGCATTGGAATCATTGAAAAATAAACGTCAAGAAAATCTGCCGAAAAAGCATGATAATCTTCCTTTATAATCACAAATCATTTCAAAAATAAAAGAACTATGAATAAAAAAAGATTAGGATTAATCTCATTCTTTGTTCTTCTTTTCTCGATGAATGCTTTCACGCAGCATATCAGCGATTTAAGGTTGAATGAGATGTTGATTAATAATGTGGACAATTACATTGACGAGTATGGCCGGCATGTTCCGTGGATTGAGATTTTCAACTCCGCTTACAACAATATCGATGTCGCCGAATGCTACCTGACCAACGACACCACCGGTTTGGCCGATGGAAGCGGTATCAAAAACTGGTACCGGATTCCGAAAGGCGATCCCAAGACGTTGCTCAGTCAGCGCAGTTTTGTTGTTTTCTATATGGACAACGCTCCGCTTTACGGAACATTCCACGTGAACTTTGATCCCTGCGAGGAAGGTTCGTCCAACTATGTGGCACTCATTAGCTCCAACGGAAGAACCCTTATCGACATTTTTGAATTTCCGGAACAACTAAGAACATCCACCGAACATTCGTACGGTTATTTCGATGATGGCATCAAAGGGGTGGAGGATGCGAATGGAAACACGGTTTCCAATAAAGGCTTTTTGGATTACTTCACTCCGGGTTCCACTAACTCTGTTTTTATGGGTTTAACTAAGTCGGAAAAAGTGGCTCAAGAAGACCCGTATGGCTTGGGTTTGGCTTTCATTTCCATGTCTGTTGTTTTCATCGCATTGATACTTATTTATTTAATGCTGAAATTGTTTGCCCGTATGAATCGTGGCAAGGCAGCTAAGCCTGCTCACGGAGAAGTGAAAACCGATGCGGTTGTACCGAAAACGAAAGTCATTGCGGAAGAGTTCACCGGCGAGGAGTTGGCGGCCATCACTATGGCATTGCATTTGCACGTCAGCGGGCAACATGATGAAGAGAGCGAGGTCATCACTATCGAGACACCTTCGGCGCACTATTCGCCTTGGTCTCAAAAACAACTCACGTTCAAACAGTCACCGTACAAAAAATAAATCCATTAACCTTAATAAAAAATAGAATGAAAACATACAAATTCACCATAAACGGAAACAAATATTCAGTGGATGTTGCTGATATTGAAGATAACAAAACCACCGTGGAATTAAACGGCACGCCTTACGAAGTGACGTTGGATATGCCGGAATTAGCCGTATCCAAACCGGTTAAGCCGGTTGTTAAAGTAGCAACAGCGCCTGCTCCGAAAGCGGCACCCACACCGGCGAACGTGCCTCAAGCCGCACCGGCAAAAAGCGGCGGCAGCACCGTGAAATCTCCGCTTCCGGGTGTTGTCCTCGAAATCTTTGTGAAAGTGGGCGATACCGTGAAAGCCGGTCAACGCATCATCTTGCTGGAAGCTATGAAGATGGAAAATAACCTCGATGCCGACCGCGAAGGCGTTGTGAAAGATATTCGAGTTCAACGCGGCGACGCCGTGATGGAAGGCGATGTGTTATTAGTTATCGAATAAAAAAGAGGAGAAACGATGAATTTTATACAATTTTTCACAGAAGGGATCACGCAATTCTTCACTTACACCGGCTTCGCTAATGCGTCGTGGGGTAATTTGGTCATGATCGTGATTGGCCTTGCTTTTATCGCCATGGCGATTATCAAAGACTATGAACCCCTCCTCCTGATTCCTATCGGCTTCGGTATTATTTTGGGAAATATCCCCTTTGTTGATGGTTTGCAAATCGGTGTCTATGAAGATGGATCAGTGCTTAACTATCTCTATTTTGGCGTTTTAAAAGGCGTTTATCCCCCATTGATATTTTTGGGTATCGGGGCAATGACCGACTTCTCGGCCTTGATCTCTAACCCTAAGTTGATTTTGATTGGTGCGGCAGCGCAGTTCGGTATTTTTGGTGCTTATATTATCGCTTTATTACTGGACTTCACTCCGCAAGAAGCGGGTGCTATCGGTATCATCGGTGGTGCGGATGGCCCAACGGCGATCTTTTTGTCATCCAAACTAGCCCCCAGCATGATGGGTGCCATTGCCATCTCGGCATACTCCTACATGGCGTTAGTGCCAGTGATCCAACCTCCGATTATGCGGTTGTTGACGACTTCAAAAGAACGGGTTATCAAGATGCGCCCTCCGCGCGTGGTCACACACCGGGAAAAAGTGCTTTTCCCATTGTTATGTATCTTGTTGACAGCGTTCCTTGTGCCCAGTGGTTTGCCGTTGTTGGGGATGTTATTCTTTGGTAATTTGCTGAAAGAGAGTTCTGTAACCAAACGCTTGGCCAATACCGCCAGCGGTCCGATGATTGATGTGGTGACGATACTGATCGGTTTGACAGTGGGATGTTCCACCCAGGCGAGCACTTTCTTGAAAGTGGAGTCGCTCATGATCTTCGGATTGGGTGCGGCCTCTTTCGTATTGGCAACCGCTGCGGGTGTGAGTTTTGTTAAAATCTTCAACTTATTCTTAAAAGAAGGCAATAAAATCAATCCATTGATCGGGAATGCCGGTGTTTCAGCTGTTCCCGACAGTGCTCGCGTATCGCAGGTGGAAGGTTTGAAATACAACAAAACCAATTACCTTCTCATGCACGCCATGGGGCCGAACGTGGCCGGCGTGATTGGCAGTGCCGTGGCTGCAGGGATCTTGTTGAGCTTCTTATATTAATTGTTAATGGTTAATTGAGGCGATGAATTGACCGGATGTCTTGAGATCATCCGGTCAATTTTTAGTTCGCCCAGCATGGGTATATTCTAATGGGTGCAAGTCCCTGACACACCCTGATAGTGGGAAGTGTTTAGCCAAAGCCAAGGGTGTCCATCGCGCGTTGGAATCTGAAGGAAGGTGGCGGCAAACATCTGGCCTGACGTACAGAAACCGGATATAAGGCTAAAGGATGTGGGTTAGTCAGCTAAACAAGACAAAGCCCGATAACTATCCGGAAACATCCAAAGTAAATCCGGCAGGTATAAGATGGAAAGAATGTATTCTTAACTGGGGAGATCTCACAGACGCGCAGATGTTTTTTTTT
>JAITVP010000115.1 GCA_031285725.1 Bacteroidales bacterium | reverse complement strand
GTGTCCATATACTCTCGATCGGCATAACTGGCCCAAACCACGCCGTATCCTTGTGCAAAAAGCGTGGGAAATATGCTTCCCATAATGGCCAAAATTAATATTACTCTTTTCATGGTTTTGTTGTTTTTATTTGCTTTTAATATGACTTATCACAAAAATTTGATTGCATAATTGTGGCTTATTGTAATACCAAACGAATACCATAAAAAGAAACAGCTAAGCCTTCTTCCCAACTATACTCCCTAATTACAACCCGGCATCTTACTTCATCAGCATAACAGTACCCTCCTCGAACGACACGATATTCCCCCGAATCGGGTCCCGTGGGATTTGTCAGGGGCTCATCCGTGTAATTCCCATAGAAGTCGGAACACCATTCGTACACGTTTCCGCTCATGTCGTAGAAGCCCAATTCATTGGGCAGCTTTGTCCCAACCGCCTGGGTGCGTTCACAATTATCGTAATACCACGCCACGTCGTCAATGTCATTGCTGCCGCTATAGATGTAGCCTTTGCTTTTCTGTCCGCCGCGCGCCGCATATTCCCACTCCGCCTCCGTGGGTAAGCGATAGCTCTTACCCGTAGCGGTATTCAAGCGGGAGATAAACTCCTGAGCATCAGTCCAAGTAATGCGTTCAACGGGCAAATTGTCACCTTTAAAGAAGCTGGGATTCTCGTCCATGAGGGCGTTCCACTGTTTTTGTGTCACGAGATATTTGCCCATGGTGAAATCACTTAATGTCACATACCGGTTCGGGAAGCCGTAACTGCCCATGAACATAGTCCCACCTTCCACGATCACCATCTCTGTTTCGGCGGGGTGGAGCACTGTCACGGCGCAGGTGGCGGTTTTGCCACCGTCCGTGGTGGTTACGGTGATGGTAGCGACACCCATCCCCACGGCGGTCACTCTGCCTTCCGACACGATAGCCACGGCGTTGTTGCTGCTCGCCCAATTCACATCCTTGTCGGCGGCCTCGTCGGGCAGCACCGTGGCCACAAGGGTTTCAATGTCGCCCACAGTGAGGGTCAATGTGTTTTTGTCCAACCGCACGCCCGTGACTTGGTCATTCCCGCAGGTTAGGCACAACATGGCTAAGCACAGTGTTGAGATTAATAAAAAACAATGTTTTTTCATGATAAATCTATGTTGAGGTGACCATGATTATTTTATACTCATAAAGGAAATAGAATGCGAATCAATCTGAAATTGAGCGTCTGCGAGGAAATGCCTTAAGGGTTTTCCCACTTGTCCTTTCAAACAAATAGCTCACTTTAAACAACAATAAGTACAATACTTCCACGGGGTAAAATGTGGAAGAATTGTACTATTATTGTATAGGGGATCTCCCTTTACTTTACTTTACTTCTACTTCGGCGCCGGCTTCTTCCAAAGATTTTTTCAACGCTTCCGCTTCGTCTTTAGAGATGCCTTCTTTCAACGGTTTCGGTGCCGCGTCAACCAATTCTTTCGCTTCTTTCAAACCCAAACTGGTCAATTCTTTCACCAATTTCACAACCGCCAATTTTTGCGCACCGGCTGATTTGAGGATCACGTCAAATTCCGTTTGCTCTTCAACTTCAGCTGCCGCCGCTGCCGGACCTGCTGCCACTGCTACTGCCGCCGCTGCGGGTTCTATACCGTACTCGTCTTTTAAGATCTGAGCTAATTCGTTAACTTCTTTAACTGTCAAATTAACTAATTGTTCCGCAAATGCTTTTAAATCTGCCATAATTTTTTTATTTAAGTGTGTTATTACTTTATTTAATTCTTTTGTTTGTTATTTTTCGGATAAGGTTTTCACAATACCAGCCAATTTACCGCCGCCTGATTTAAGTGCGGAAACAACATTCTTCGCCGGTGATTGCAGTAATCCAACGAGATCTCCGATAAGCTCTTCTCTGGATTTTACGTTGCACAGGTTTTCCAATTGATCATCCCCGAAATAGGTTGCCTCTTCGATAAACGCCGCTTTCAACAAGGGTTTCTTGTTTTTCGCGCGAAATTCCTTGATCAAGCGCGCCGGTGCATTGCCGGTCGTGGTGAACATCACAGAGGTGGTGCCTGCCAAAGCGGGATATATTTCGGAATAATCCGTTTCCGCTTGTTCCATTGCACGTTTCAAAAGCGTGTTTTTCACCACTTTCAACTTGATGTCGCGACGGTAACAGATTCTTCTCAATTGGTTTACGGTTTCAACAGTGAATCCGGAGATATCGGTTACATAAACGTGTGGATACGCAGCTAAATCCTTAACCAACTCGTCAACAATCTGACTTTTTTGTTCTATTTTCATGTCTCAATTTAGCTTTTAATTTATACTGTAACTGATTTAGCATCGATTTGCACTCCCGGACTCATTGTGCTGGAGAGGTAGATACTTTTAACGTACGTTCCTTTTGCCGCAGTGGGTTTCAATTTGATGATCGTCGACATGATTTCTTTCACGTTTTCTTCCAATTGTTGGTTAGAAAAGTTCACTTTCCCAACGCCGGAATGGATGATCCCGTATTTGTCGACTTTGAAATCGATTTTACCCGCCTTAACATCAGCAACGGCTTTGCCCACGTCCATGGTCACGGTGCCGGCTTTAGGATTCGGCATCAAGCCGCGGGGTCCTAAAATTTTACCGAGCGCACCGATTTTGGGCATGACACTGGGCATAGTAATGATCACGTCAATATCGGTCCATCCTTTTTTGATTTTGTCGATATATTCGTCTAATCCCACATGGTCAGCGCCGGCTGCTCTTGCCTCATCTTCCTTGTCAGGGGTACATAATGCCAACACTCTCACCACCTTACCTGTTCCATGCGGAAGGGTCACGATGCCGCGCACCATTTGATTCGCTTTACGCGGGTCAACGCCCAAACGCACATCGATGTCAAAAGACGCATCAAACTTGGTGTAAGTAATGTTTTTCACAACCTGTACAGCCTCAGACAAAGGATAAACCTTGTTTTTATCAAAGTTTGCAAAAGCTTCTTTGCGTTTTTTTGATATTTTAGCCATCTGATTCTTGTATTACTTTAATAAATGAATTAATTTTCAAAGGGATTTTGGCCACCTTTTACCACAATACCCATACTTCTCGCCGTTCCTGCCACCATCGACATTGCCGATTCGAGGACGAAACAGTTTAAGTCGGTCATTTTGGCTTCCGCAATCTCGCGCACCTGATCCCACGTGACAGTAGCCACTTTGTTGCGGTTTGGCTCTTTGGACCCTTTTTTAAGATTGGTGATGCCCATCAATTGCACCGCCACCGGCGGGGTTTTGGTGATGAAGTCAAACGACTTGTCTTTGTAGACAGTGATCACCACCGGTGTCACTTTCCCAGCCTGGTCTTGTGTACGGGCATTGAACTGTTTACAAAACTCCATGATATTCACGCCTTTCGCACCCAATGCGGGGCCTACTGGCGGTGATGGATTCGCAGCTCCTCCTTTGATTTGTAACTTAATAAGTCCAGCTACTTCTTTTGCCATTTTTTAATGATTTTTAATGTTTGTAACAATTTCCGACCACTTACTACAACTTTTCAACCTGCATAAAACTTAATTCGAGAGGGGTTTTACGACCGAAAATCTTCACCATGATCTTCAGTTTCTTTTTCTCGGCATTGATCTCTTCGATGATACCGTTGAAAGTGTTGAAAGGCCCGTCAATAACTTTGATTTCTTCGCCGACAATGAAAGGGGGAGCAAAGGATTCGTCCTGCTCAAGCAGTTCGTCAACCTTTCCTAGCATCCGCTGCACTTCCGCAGCCCTGAGGGGCACCGGCGGGTCGGTTTTCCGTTTACATCCGACAAAACCCAACACGCCAGGAATATTAAGCAATACATTATGAACCTCTCCTAACATGATCGCTTCCACGAAAATGTATCCCGGAAAGAAGCTTCGCTCTTTACTTACTTTCTTACCGTTTTTAATTTGGTAAAACTTTTCAGTTGGGATTAAAACCCTGGTAACGAAATCTTTGATGTGCGACGCCTCGATCTCACTTTCGATGTTCTGCTTCACCTTCTTTTCCGTTCCGCTTACCGCTCTGATAACATACCACTTTTTTTCTACATCCGCCATAATCAATGCTGTTGACAATAAGTAATCAACCTACTTTTGAATGAATACTAGTCTCTTAGAAAAACATGATCTTCATGATGAAATTGAAGAAGAGATCCATCAATAGCACGATAAATACTATGATGAGGGAAGCAATGGACACCTTAATCACGCTATCCTGAAGATTTGCCATCGTCGGCCACGTCACTTTATGAACCAACTCATCGTACGTTTCTCTAATGTAATTAACTAATTTCATATTCAAAAAATTTATAGGTCATTGATGAATTTACCACTTTTTGCACCGCTTTTGAAACATTCTTGTCAAACCGTGATAATATCACATGTATTTTTCACGCCTATCCCACCCCACTTCCTATTTCAAGCTAACTCTGCAAATCAATAAGTTATATTTCAAAAACACCACTCCTCCACACCTTAAATCATTACAATACAAAAAGTCGGCAAATGTACAAAAAATATTTCAACATTTCAAGGTGGATAAACATTTTTTTGATTTGCCTTCTGCCGCTTGGATCTTCGATTTCGAAACCAACCGCCCATACAAGCACTCACCGTGATGCCCTCGATAAATACAGAGCAACGCTTGGTTATACAGATACATCACCGTGTAAGGAGACACCGCAAAATTAAAATGTTGCAGGATTTTTTTTTCAAACTCAAAAAACCGCTCGTACAAATAATCCTCATTCACCAAAAAATCAAAATCCAGATGATTCCGGATCAAGGAGAGGTATTCGTTCAACTCGGATAAGATAGCGGTTTTATTCAACTTCTCGTTTTTGATAATAATGGGGATACGGGGATGAAGATAAAATGTTACTCCCAAACCGAACATACGAAATCATTCGCCCCTCCCTCAGCCACATTTTCTCATAAAATGTCTGAATGTCAGTGAGAATGGGGTCGCAGGGTGGCTGGTAGACGTTTTCGATATTGACTAACAATGCCCAGCCTTGCTTCCGGATGGTGTCCAGGGTATATTGATAAAATTCGCGGCTGTCGGTTTTCAGGTTGATCATGCCGTCAGGTTTCAAAACTTCCTTATAGCGTTGGATAAAATTGGGAGAGGTCAGCCGGCGGCGTTCTTTCTTGGGTTGCGGATCGGGGAAGGTGATCCAGAACTCGTCCACCTCTTCGGGTCCGAAATAGGCGTCGATCCGGTCGATACCTATGCGAAGAAAAGCCACGTTGTGAAGGCTTTTCTCTATCGCCGTTTTGCAGCCACGCCATAACCGCGCCCCTTTCCGATCAATGCCAATATAGTTTTCCATTGGAAAGCGTTCCGCCAACGCCACGGTATAGTCGCCTTTCCCGCAACCTAATTCCACAATAATCGGATTGTCGTTTTTGAAATAATCCTGTCTCCATCGACCCCGCAACGGAAATTGTTCGTTCCCGTGCTCATCGGCCGATCGTTGGAAAAGATTAGGAAACGTCTCGTTCTCTGCGAATTTCGTCAACTTATTTTTCGACATGTCATGCTTGATTTATCTTAATTAACTTTGCGTATCTTCCATCCAATGCCAACAATTCCTCATGCGTGCCCTGTTCTACCACCCGTCCTCTTTCAATGTATACGATCGTATCCGCATGTTGAATAGTGGAGAGTCGGTGGGCGATCACAAGGGTGGTTTTATCTTTCACAATATCGTTGATGGCCTCCTGTACTAACCTTTCCGACTCGGTGTCCAAGGCGGAAGTCGCTTCATCCAAAATCAGGATGGGCGCATTATGGAGAACGGCCCGGGCAATGCTCAACCGTTGGCGTTGCCCACCGGAGAGTGCCAAACCCCGGTCGCCGAGTTGGGTTTCAAAACCCTCGGGCGTGTTGGTAATGAACTCGTAAGCATGGGAAATCCTCGCCGCCCGTTCCACATCCTCAAATGTGAATTGGGGGTTTCCAAACGTGATGTTATTATAAATGGTATCATTAAAAAGAATCACATCTTGCGATACAATGCCAAACAGCGATCGCAAATCACCAATCCTGTATTTTTTGATATTAATGCCATCCAGCAAAATCGCACCGGAAGAGACATCGTAGAAGCGGGGCAACAGATCCGCCAACGTTGATTTTCCCGCTCCGGAAGGTCCGACCAACGCCACCATCTTTCCTTTCTCAATCTTCAACGTCAAATTATGAATCACTAAATCAGCACCATAGGCAAAGGAGATTTTATCAAAAATGACATCCTTTTTAAAATCATCAACTTTTACACATCCCGGATCTTGCTCAATAACTTCCTCGGCCTCAAAGATCTGACCAATCCGATCCAAGGTGGACATCCCTCGCTTGTAATTCGAATAGGCCGTGGAGAGCAGTTTGGCCGGATTGATGATCAGAATAAAGATCGCAATGTAGGAGACGAACATCCCAGCCGACATGGCCGAGTTGTGGTTCAACACTTGCAATCCACCGATAATCAGAATGACCATCACAATCGTCACACCCAGAAATTCACTCATGGGTGAAGCCAAGTCTACCTTGCGGTAGATCTTCTTCTGCTCGGAAGTGTACGCCGTATTGTATCGGTCAAAAACCGACTGGGAGAATTTTTCCGCATTAAATCCCTTGATGACGCGGATGCCTTGAATAGATTCCTCCAAATGAGAAAGCAGATTTCCGAATTGTTCCTTCGATTTCAATGACCGTTTCCGCAAGGTTTTCGACAATAATCCGATCAACAATCCGGCAATAGGTAATAAAACCAGAAGCAACAATGTAAATTTCGCATTGATCAAAAAGAGGGTCAATAAATAGAAAAAGACAGCGACCGGTTCCAGCAGGAATTGTTGCATGGATTTCATAATTGTGAACTCGATCTCTTGCGTGTCATTGATCGCCCGGGAAATCACATCGCCTTTTTTCTGTTCGGAAAAAAAAGAGAGGGGAAGTATCAATATTTTCTGATAGATTTTGTTTCGCAAATCCCGTACCACACCGGCTCGAACGGGTGACAATATCCAGTTTGACAAAAATTGAAAAAGGTCTTTAAGAAAATAGAGTAACAGAAAACAGGCGATCAAAAGAAACAACAACGATACCGTGGGGTTGTGTGCCCCGAAATCCGGAAGAAGATAGTTCATGAAAGTGGACAGCGGATTCAACTTCGCTTCTTCCGAAGGAAATAAAATCGACACCAGTGGATTGATCATCAGAAAGGTGAGAATAGAACAAACCACCGAGAGGAAATTTATTAGCCCCACACACAAAATTCGTCCTTTGTAAGGAGTAAGGAGGCGTTTGATGGACGGGGTGTTGTGCTTCATCTTTTATCATCGAATAAAAAAGGAGTTACAGTTTGAGCTGTAACTCCTTATATAAAGGCTCAATCGCCTGTTTTATTTCATAATCATAATCGTGCTTGAAACTTTCACGGCTGATCCTTTTCTCAATGCAACCACGTAAGTTCCATTAGCATAATTAGCTTGCAAGTAACGCTCGATCTTAGTTATTTCAGCATCTTCAATAGAAGCATCGAATTGTTCCAAGATATTACCGCGCAAGTCACTGATGATCACCGTAGCCGTACCAGCTTCAACGTTTTTCACTTCCAACGTCATTTTGTCTTGAACCGGATTCGGATACACGGTCATTTCCGCAGAAACTGTCGTAGTTACAACCGGTGACGGATTTGGAGCCGGGTTCGGGTTCACACCGATATTCAGAATCATAGTGCGGTATGCCAAGGTTCTGCCTTGAGAATCTTCATGCCCACCGATATAAGTTCCATTAGTCGCATAGATAGGCTCATATCTGCTATATCCCGCGGTGCGGAAAGGTTCGTGCTTAACCAATTCGTATTCAATTCTATACTCACCCTCTGTTGTGAAATTATCGAATGTAACCGTAATTCTTCTTTCTTCCAAGAAGTGCATAAAGAACCAAGTGTAATCTACTGCACCATTAGCCCCATCTATTTGGAATAATCTACCTAAGTTCTGTTGTCCAGGATTCGTCATAAATTCACCAGCCGGAATATTTCCTGTAGCATTCATGTCATAATATCCTTTTCCACTATTAGTTGCGTTAAAAGGAATCTGCATGTCGCCTGTTCTGTGATTCACAAAGTAACTAATCGCAGTGTTACTGTTCATGTATGAATTCATTGCACGGTGACCCGTACCAACTGCCACATCATCCTTGAAGATTACGTAGTTGATAGACACTGCCGTGTCGCCAGCAAATCCGCATTCGTTTCTCACAATAATGTCAAATTTTACTTGCGTGCCGGTAAAAGCATCCAACGTGTAGATCTCAGAGTCAAGTCCAACCGGAGTAATGCTGATCGTAGGATCGGAGAAGATTTCCACCGTGTCGCTCATTACATAATCACACATTCCATCATTGACAACTAACGTAGCAATACCACTCACCGTGATCACCAACGTGGTGTCTAAGTTTGTTCCGGCACCCACAGAGTAAACAGTCGCATCAGGAAGGTTGAGCGTATTACCAGCGACGTCAACAAAGCTCCAAGTGTATGTATAACCGTCAACTGTCGGTACGGAAAGCGTGATCGTGTCACACCTTTGGCCACCTTCCGTGAAAGAAAGTGCCGGAACAGGGTGAACATTAAATGTCACACTGTCAGTAAATTCACAACCATTTCGATCCGTTGCCGTGAGGTAAATAACAGTATCACTCCCGATGTTATCGAATGAAACAACTACTTCATTTGAATCAAGCGTGGTGTGGCTCCATACGTAAGTATAGTCTGCACCCCAACCTGCCTTAATCGTATCAACTGTGAATTGGCAAATATCCACTGCTATATCATTCGGATGAGATGTGATCGCTGCTGCAGGCAGAGCATTCACCACCATTACGATAGAATCAGTCTTATCACAATTCACATCAGAAGCAGTAATGTAAAATGTGTAAGCACCCGGTAAGTTGTAATCAACGGTTACTGTATCATTGTTTGCTGAGTAATTAAGTGCAAGACCTTCTTTGCTCATCCAAGCATACGTCAAGGTAGCCGTGCTTTCAACAAAGAGTACCATGTCATCATTCATACAGATCGTGTCATTATCATCTGTCGAGTTAACTGTAAATACCGGAAGTTCACGCACGTGGATGGTTTTGGTAGCAGAAGTCACACAGCCGTTGTCGGTTGCCGTAACCGTGTAGGTATAATCTCCAGCCGTATTGGTGTTCACCACCAACTGGCTTCTTGCGCTATCAACAATATTCCAAGTGTAGGTCACTTCGCCAATATTGCGAACCGGTGTGGCTATCATCGTCAACGGTTCATATCTACAAACCGTATCGCCCGGGGAAGACGCCAACGTCACATAACGTTTCAATACCGTGATAGAGTCGGTGATCGGGCATCCATTATCAGATATTTGCGCATAGAACACCTCTTCTACCGATGTGCCATGAAGGGTCGCTTCAAGCGTGTCGCCTGCACTCGGATATCCAACCCAGCTATAATCATAATCGTCACCCACATTTTGCGGTGTGAAATAAATCTTTGTTGAAGTTTCAGTAGCACAAACCGTGAACGTACGTTTCGTCGCATCGATAAGCGGATATTTGTTCACACGGATTGTATCCGTAATGGTATTCTGGCAAAGTGTTGTGTTATTCATAACGGTCAAAATCACCGCAACATCGTGATCAGGCATAGTCAGGCCACGCACTGTATCCATAGCAGCTACAGCATCGCCATCAATTGTAAAGTTATACGTATTTCCAGCCGTAGCATTCGCAAACACTTCATATCCCACACCAACGCAAAGTGCAAGCGGATTAACAATTTGATTAGCCAATGTGTCAAATACCACGAACTCAGCCACCGGAAGAGGATTACTGGTCACGTTGAAAG
>JAITVP010000146.1 GCA_031285725.1 Bacteroidales bacterium | reverse complement strand
CTTCCCACTATCAGGGTGTGTCAGGGACTTGCACCCGTTAGAATATACCCATGCTGGGCGAACCAAAAAAAAGAGACTGCCATTTTGAACAGCCTCTTTGGAATCCCCCGTTATTGTCATTAATCATCTATTCCTTATGCCTGCGCTCCTCCATTCCCAATCATTGGCACTTCCATGGCGGTTTCCTTGATCACGCCGTTTTTCTCCTCAAACTTTTTGATGTTCTCGTTCAACGCACCTAAGAACCGTTTCGCATTTTGCGGAGTCATGACCACTCTGGAACGAACGTTCGCTTTGGGAACGCCAGGCATCATCGCCACGAAATCCAAGATAAACTCCGCATTGGAATGGGTGATTACCACTAAGTTAGAGTAAACGCCTTGCGCTACCTCATCTGAAATATTGATATCTATTTTTTGTTGATCGTTCATGATTTTTTACTGTTTAGAGGCTAATAATCTGTCATATTCATCCATAGATCCCACTTCCATGCCTTGATACTCTTTCAAACCAGTACCGGCCGGAATCAAGTGACCTACGATCACGTTTTCTTTCATACCCAGCAACTCGTCAGATTTGGCGTTGATGGCCGCTTCGGTGAGTACCTTCGTGGTTTCCTGGAAGGAAGCCGCCGAGATAAAACTGCGGGTTTGCAAAGAAGCGCGCGTAATACCCTGAAGAATCGGTTTCCCTGTCGCCGGACGCGCATCGCGTGCCTCGATCAACCGAAGGTCTTTCCGTTTCAAGATGGAATTTTCATCCCGCATCCGTTTCGCATTCACAATCTGACCTTTCTGTATTTCTATAGAATCGCCCGGATCAACCACCACTTTCTTTTCCCAAATCTGGTCGTTTTCTTCTTGGAAATCAATCTTGTTCACCAATTCTCCTTGCAAGAATTTCGTATCGCCCGGATCCTCAATCTCCATTTTGCGCATCATCTGACGCACAATCACTTCAAAGTGCTTATCATTGATCTTCACACCTTGCAGACGATATACTTCCTGAATCTCATTCACAATATACTCTTGCACCTTCATCGCACCCTTGATCGACAAGATGTCAGACGGGGTCAACGCACCTTCGGAGAGCGGCGTTCCCGCTTTCACGAAATCGTTTTCTTGCGCCAGAATCTGCTTGGAGGTCGGGATAAGGTAAGATTTCTCTTCCCCTGTTTTGGATGTGATTTTCACGGAACGGTTACCTCTTTTCAATTTCTTTTCAAAAGAAACCACACCGTCGATTTCAGCAACGACTGCCGGGTCAGAAGGGTTACGAGCCTCGAACAATTCGGTAACACGCGGAAGACCTCCTGTGATATCCCCTGCTTTTCCAAACGAACGAGGTATCTTCACCAAAATCTCCCCGGACTCGATCATCTGACCTTCGTCCACCGCCAAACGCGCCCCCACCGGAATATCGAAACTCTTGATCAGATCGCCACCCGCATTGAAAATCAAAATACTCGGGTTTTTCGTCTTCACACGGCTCTCCGTAATCACCTTATCTTGAATATTAGTCTGCTCATCGATCTCGATACGGTAAGTCACACCTTCCACAATATCCTGATATGCAATACGTCCTTGCACATCAGCGATGATCACCGCATTAAACGGATCCCATTCCGCAATCAAATCGCCTCGTTTAACCTCATCGCCTTGTTTAAAATAGAGAGTGGCTCCGTAAGGAATATTCCCGGAAGTCAATGCCACGCCGGTTTTCGTATCGATAATCTTCATTTCCGCTGAACGGCCGATCACCTTGTAGTAATTCTTGCCTTGTTCGTTGGTTTTCTCCAATGCGCGCAACTCGTCAATACTCAAGATACCGTCGTATTTCGCTTCGATTTTACTGTTTGCTGCGATGTTACCTGCCACACCCCCAACGTGGAATGTACGAAGGGTCAACTGAGTACCCGGCTCACCAATAGACTGTGCCGCGATTACACCCACAGCCTCACCGATTTGGACCATCTTGCCGGTCGCCAGGTTACGTCCATAACATTTTTGGCAAACCCCATGCTTGGATTCACAAGTCGGCACCGAACGGATTTCCACTTCCTCGATTGGAGATTCCTCGATGATCTGGCAATAGTGCTCGGTTAACTCCTCGCCAGCTTTGATGATCAGTTCACCGGTTTGCGGATGATAAACATCGTGCAATGTCACACGACCTAACAATCTATCAAACAAAGTTTCAACCACTTCTTCATTCTTCTTCAACGCACCTACGGTCATACCTCTCAACGTTCCACAATCTTCTTCCGCAACGATCACGTCATGTGAAACATCCACCAGACGACGGGTCAAGTAACCCGCATCGGCAGTCTTCAACGCCGTGTCGGCCAAACCTTTACGCGCACCGTGCGTGGAGATGAAGTATTCGAGGACGGAAAGGCCTTCCTTGAAGTTCGACAAAATCGGGTTCTCGATGATCTCGCCACCGCCGGCACCAGCCTTGGTCGGTTTCGCCATCAAACCACGCATTCCAGACAATTGACGAATCTGTTCCGCAGATCCGCGGGCACCGGAGTCGCGCATCATGTGCACCGGATTGAATCCTTGTCGGTCATTCCCGATCTGGCGCATCAAAATACTACTTAAACGAGCGTTCGCATGTGACCATACATCAATCACTTGGTTATAACGCTCTGTGTTCGTGATAAATCCCATGTTATAGTTCATGGTGATCTCGTCCACTTGCACATTCGCTTCTTCCACCAACGTTGCTTTTTCAACCGGAACGATCACGTCACCCAAATTAAATGAAAGACCGCCCTCGAACGACATATGGAACCCTAAATCCATAATATCATCCAAGAATTGGGCGGTCTTAGCATTACCTGCTTTATTCAACACTTCACCGATAATATCACGCAAAGACTTTTTCGTCAAAAGACGGTTGATATAACCAAAACCTTTGGGAACCACTTGGTTAAATAAGACTCTGCCCACTGTGGTTTCGATCAGCACCATATTCCCGTCACCTGCCAAATCCACTCTACATTTAATAACCGCATTCAAATGGACCCTTTTCTCATTATACGCAATGATCACCTCTTCCGCGGAATAGAACGACCTACCTTCCCCCGGTACGGGATTTTCGGGTGTGGAACGCAAATCTTTGGTGATGTAATACAATCCCAACACCATGTCCTGAGAAGGCACGGTAATCGGGGCACCGTTTGCGGGATTCAAAATATTGTGGGAAGAGAGCATCAACATCTGGGTTTCCAACACGGCGGCGTTTCCTAGAGGAACGTGAACCGCCATCTGGTCTCCATCGAAGTCGGCGTTGAACGCCGTACAACACAACGGGTGGAGCCGGATCGCCTTGCCTTCCACCAACCGCGGTTGAAACGCCTGGATACCCAAGCGGTGCAAGGTGGGAGCACGGTTCAAGATCACCGGATGACCCTTCAAAATGTTTTCCAATATTTCCCATACCAATGGATCTTTTCTATCCACGATTTTCTTTGCGGATTTCACCGTTTTCACAATTCCTCTTTCCAATATCTTTCTGATTATAAACGGCTTGAACAACTCGGCGGCCATGTCTTTCGGCAAACCGCACTCGTTCATTTTCAACTCGGGACCTACCACGATCACCGAACGACCGGAATAGTCCACACGTTTACCCAACAAGTTCTGACGGAAACGTCCTTGTTTACCTTTCAAACTGTCTGACAGGGATTTCAGCGCCCTATTAGATTCCGTTTTCACCGCATTGGCTTTTCTGGAGTTGTCGAACAACGAATCCACCGCTTCCTGCAACATACGTTTTTCGTTACGCATGATCACATCGGGAGCTTTGATTTCGATGAGTCGTTTCAGACGATTGTTGCGGATGATCACCCGTCGATAGAGATCGTTTAAATCCGAAGTCGCAAAACGACCGCCATCCAACGGCACCAAGGGTCGCAATTCCGGCGGGATCACCGGCACGATCTTCACGATCATCCATTCCGGTTTGTTCACCGTCCGTTTCCGGCTGTCGCGGAATGCTTCGAAAACGTGCAATCTTTTCAAGATGTCCTGTTTTCTCTGTTGAGAAGTCTCGTTATTCGCACGATCTCTAAGTTCGTAAGATTCTTTATCCAAATCTATTTGATACAGAAGATCATACAAACTTTCCGCTCCCATTTTTGCAATAAACTTATTGGGATCGCTATCTTCCAGAATCCGGTTTTCCGGAGGAAGTTTATCTAAAATATCGAAATATTCCTCTTCGGAAATGATCGAACGGGCTTTGACCGATTCGGATTCCGCCAAACCGGCTTGCACCACCACATATTTTTCATAATAGATGATGGAATCGATGGTCTTGGACGTCAGCCCCAGCAATGCGCCAATTTTGTTAGGCAGCGATTTGAAAAACCAGATATGAGCCACGGGTACCACCAACTGGATATGTCCCATCCGCTCGCGACGCACTTTCCGTTCCGTCACCTCCACACCGCATCGGTCACAAACGATCCCTTTGTATCTGATTCTTTTATACTTACCGCAATGGCATTCCCAGTCTTTTGTCGGTCCGAAAATCTTCTCGCAAAACAATCCTTCCCTTTCGGGCTTATACGTTCTATAATTAATAGTTTCAGGCTTCAATACTTCACCATGGGATTGTTCCAATATGGACTCCGGCGAAGCCAAGCTTATCGTGATTTTCGAAAATTCTTTCCTTGTATTAGTGTCTTTTCTGAAAGCCATAAAATATTTGTTTTTTTAATTTATTAATCAAATTGAACATCCAATGCCAAGCCGCGCAACTCGTTGATTAGCACGTTGAACGATTCAGGCAGACCGGGAAGCGGCATGTTGTCGCCCTTCACGATCGCCTCATACGCCTTCGCTCTACCCACCACGTCGTCAGACTTAACGGTAAGGATCTCTTGCAATACATTGGCCGCTCCGAACGCCTCGAGTGCCCAAACCTCCATTTCTCCGAAACGCTGCCCGCCAAACTGAGCTTTACCACCCAACGGCTGTTGTGTGATCAAGGAGTATGGTCCGATGGAACGCGCGTGCATTTTGTCATCAACCATGTGATGCAGTTTGATCATGTAGATGTAACCCACGGTTACTTTTTGATGGAACGGTTCGCCGGTTTCCCCGTTGTAGAGCTGCACCCGACCATTTTCCGGCAGATTCGCCTTCGTCATCAAGCCATTGATTTCATCCAACTCGGCACCATCGAAAATCGGTGTGGCAAACCTCATGCCTAACTCTTTGCCTGCCCAACCCAACACCGTTTCGTAAATCTGTCCCAAGTTCATACGGGAAGGCACGCCCAGCGGGTTCAACACAATGTCAACAGGAGTTCCATCCGCCAAGAACGGCATATCTTCCGCGCGAACGATCTTCGCCACGATACCTTTGTTTCCGTGACGCCCCGCCATCTTGTCTCCCACTTTCAATTTACGTTTATTAGCCACGTAAACCTTCGCCAACTGCACGATACCATTCGGGAGTTCGCTTCCGATCGTCGCATCGAATTTCTTGCGGATCAGTTTCGCGTTCAACTCGCGTTCTTTGGTCAAATAGTTGCGTATAATTTTGGAAATCAAGTCGTTCAATTTGGCATCATTGGTCCATTTTGAAACGGTGATATTCGCAAAATTGACAGTTAACAATAATTTTTGAGAGAATTTCGCTCCTTTTTGAATGATGATATTCCTGCCATTATCATAAATATTGTGGGCGATTTTGCCTTCCAACAATTTATATAATTTCGAGATGATTGCTTCACGCAATTCGGCGAACTGTTTCTCATATTTCGTTTCGATGTCTTTCACTACATCCTTATCTTTTGTTTTCGCTTTACGATCTTTGAGCAGACGGGACAACGATTTGGCACCGATCACCACGCCCTTCATCGATGGTGGCGCTTTCAAGGAAGCGTCTTTC
>JAITVP010000038.1 GCA_031285725.1 Bacteroidales bacterium | reverse complement strand
TGCATTGGCAGTGGTGGGCAATGCCGGCAATTTCCATGCGTGGAACGTGGCGGAATTGACGACCGGCGTGGGCAACTGGGGCGGCACGTTTACAGCGGGACAAACCGGCTGGAAGGCGGGCGACGCGAACTACGGCGTGGGTACGCCTGGCAATATCGAATCGATCGTGACAGTGGCTTCCCACAGGTCCGCATTCTTGATGCCCAACGGAATGCCTTACGGAGGAGAGATCTCCAGCTATTCCAGCCGGGGTAACATCATCAACGGTCGGCAAAAACCCGACCTTTCCGCACCGGGACAAAGCATTGTAGCAGCATTATCTTCATTCACAGATGGTTATACTGGAATTTATTCGGCCTCAACGGAGTTTAACGGACGTACTTATCGTTTTGTAGCATTGTCGGGAACGTCCATGTCTTCGCCATTTGTGGCGGGCGTGGTGGCGTTGATGTTGCAAGCCAATCCTTATCTGACCCCAGTACAGGTGCGGGAAATACTGATGGAAACCGCCCGACAAGACGAATACACGGAGGAATCAGGTACGGTTCGTTTCGGTGCCGGCAAAGTAGATGCACAGGCCGCCGTGAAAAAAGCACTGGAATACACAGGTATTCATGATTTCCAACCCGTTAATTTTCAATTACATATTTATCCAAATCCGGCCTCCCAAACGTTGTACATTACTTCAACCTCTTCTTTCAACAATCTGGAAATGAAAGTGTGCGACCTTTCAGGAAGGGTAATTGCGCAACAAAATGTGAACTCCGGTGTTACTATACTGGATGTGGCAGCGTATGCTCCGGGTTGCTATTTGTTGAAGATCAGTGACGGGAAAGAAATTATAGTTAAAAAATGGATTAAACATTAATATTGTTAGCATAAATGAGTTATCAACCTGATATTGAATTAGAAAGAAAAGAAATATTATGTAAATATCGTTACCTGATTTCTTGCGTGTATGACAAAACGACAAAAGTGCAACGCAAAACGATACGAAAAGCGTTCACCATCGCAGTGAAAGCACATCAAAATATGCGGCGAAAGAGCGGCGAGCCTTACATTTACCATCCATTGGCGGTAGCAAGCATCGTGGCAGATGAGATCAAGTTGGGCGCCACTTCCGTGGTTTGCGCTTTGCTGCATGACGTGGTGGAAGATACCGAAATCGGATTGAACACGATCAAGGATATTTTTGGTGACACCGTGGCTAATATCATAGATGGGCTAACGAAAATTGACGATATCGAGTTTGACAATGATACCTCCATCCAAGCGGAAAATTTCCGTAAAATCTTCATATCCATGTCGAATGATGTGCGCGTGATTTTAATTAAACTGGCTGACCGTCTGCACAATATGCGAACATTGGAATTTATGACAGAGGAGAAAAAGTTGAAAATTTCCTCGGAAACATCATTTTTTTATGTGCCGATCGCACACCGTTTGGGATTATATCAGATCAAGAGCGAGTTAGAAGATTGTGCGATGAAATACACGAATAGCATTGTGTATAACCATATTGAGAGTAAAATTAAGAGCAGTGAAACAGAACGCAAAGCATTAATCAACGACTTTGCCGCGCCCATCAAACAGCGATTGCTACAGGAAGGCATCGAAGCGAAGATGTCAAGCCGGGTGAAATCCATCAGCTCCATTTATGAAAAAATGAAAAAGAAAAAGGTTGAATTTGAAGACATTTACGATATTTTCGCCATTCGTTTTGTTTTTGATTCCGAACCAAAAAATGAAAACAAAATCTGCTACGAGATTGCGGATATTGTCAAGAAGTTGTATAAAACCAATCCCGGTCGGGAGCGAAATTTTCTTTCCAATCCCAAGGCCAACGGCTATCAGTCGCTGCATGTCACGGCGATGAGCAACACGGGAAAATGGATTGAAGTACAGATCCGTTCCAAGCGCATGGACGAGATTGCGGAAAACGGTTTCGCCGCCCATTTTCGATACAAAGAAGATGAAAAAACGCCCAAAGAAGACGAAAATCGGGTGGAGGATTGGTTGACCAAAGTAAAGGAGATTTTAAAAAGCAATGATGGCAACGCATTGGATTTTTTGAATGAAATCAAGCTGAATCTTAATCTAAAAGAGATTATTTTGTTTACCCCCAAAGGTGATTCGTTCACTTTGCCGGCACAGGCGACTGTATTGGATTTTGCCTACGAACTGCACACAAAACTTGGCAATCAATGTATCGGGGCAAAAGTCAACTATAATATTGTACCTCTCGATTATGTACTGCGGAGCGGCGATCAGGTGGAAATCATCACCTCTAAAAAACAAAAACCGAAAGTGGATTGGCTTAATTTTGTTACAACTTCTAAAGCGAAAGAGTCTATGAAAGAAGCGATTAGAATAGAACAGAAAAAATCGACGGATCTTGGCAAGGCAAAGTTGAAAGAGTTGCTGAAGAAGATGGGTTTGAAGTTTGAACCGCATATTTACGGCAAAATCCAATCTGGGTTGAAAATGCGTTCGAGCACCGAATTTTGGAGTTTCGTGGCAGAAGATAAGTTGACAACGAATCGGATTAAAAAAATGCTATCCAATGAAAAAAACTCAGAATTAGAAAGCTTCCAGAAGAAAGTCAGCACGGAGATCAAGAACAAATCACTGGAAGACTTGATTAACGAGGAGTTGTCCACTAATCCCGAGATTTTCATGTTGGACGATATGTCCGACATGATCCAGCACGTGGTGGCACCTTGTTGCAAACCGCTTCCTGGCGACCAGGTAGTTGGCTTTCAAATGTCTGATTATATTATATTGATACATCAAACCAACTGTCCGAAAGCGATCGAGCAAATGTCGAAATTCGGAAACCGTATCATCAAGGCCAAATGGAGAAAAGAACAAAAGATCGCCTTTTTGTCTGGAATCCGGATCGAAGGTTTTGACAAAAAAGGGATGATCAAAGACATCGTGAACATTGTTTCCTCCCAACTGGATTTGAATATCCGTTCGTTAAACATTGAAACACAAGGGAGTATATTTAATGGCAAATTGATGTTATACATCCAAAACGTGAAATCGCTTACCGAGCTGATCACGAAGTTGAAGCAGATTAATAATGTGGAACGAGTGGAGCGAATTGGGTATGAAAATGAATAATTCTTTCCATAACATCACTTTCCATTTTTTGAAATCTTAAAAAAACTTAAAAGATGTTAATGAAACCCCGATTTATAATAAATTGATGAGTAAAGGATTAGCGCCAAATGATTCAAAAAATTGGTTTTCAACCTGCCAATATTGAAAATAGTGCTATATTTGCAAGTTAAATTTTAAAAAGAAATATTATGGCAGAAATTAATGAGAAAGTTCAAGCAATTGTTGCTGAAAAACTTAGTGTTGACGTAGCAGATGTTACTCCTGAAAAGAGTTTCACTAATGATTTAGGTGCTGATTCATTAGACACCGTTGAATTAATCATGGAGTTTGAAAAAGAATTCGGAATTTCTAT
>JAITVP010000008.1 GCA_031285725.1 Bacteroidales bacterium | reverse complement strand
CGACAACCTGACGGTTTTCCTCTCCGAGCTGCCCGAAGGCGAACTCGTTTTCCAGCTGTTCGACCCCATGGGGCGAAACCTGATCTCTCAACCGTTAACCGACCATTACACCACGGTCAACTTGAACAAACTTTCGTCGGGATTGTATTATTATCGGGTTCTAAACGATGGTATTCCCATGGGAAGCGACAAGGTGGTGAAACGGTAGTTGGGTTAATATAGTTATACTCAAAAGAAATTAATTTGCGTAATTGACAATAAATAGCTATCTTTGCGACATGAAATATGCCCTCCCCTTAAATAACATAATTATGACTTTTAAAAAGATATCCTTTACCTTGTTATTGTTATTATCGTTGTATGGAACAGGAAGCCTTTCCGGCCAGGTAGTCATTGGCAATTTGCCGGCGACTCTTGCATTTTGCGAAGGAGACACTCTGCTTGAAACGTTGTCTCCTCCCTCCATTAGCGGCACCTATATCGCAGGAAGCGGCGTGTGGACGATCGACAAGGTGCTTATTCCCGATGACTACATCGTCTCCTATTACGACACGGCGAGAATATTGTATTATCGGATTTCGATACTTGCCGGCACGGCAAACACAGATACCGCCTATATTTATAGCACAGGACAAGAATTGACCGTCAAAGACGCCCCGGAACTGACCCGACTAAGTCTTGAAAGCAAACCCTGTGTGGGTGACACGATAGGAGTCAAGGTGGAAACCAATGAAAGGTATCCCACCTACCAATGGTTTTTGGATAATATGCCACTAACGAATGCCGTAACGGATTCTTTAATTCATAAAATAGAGACTTCGGACATAGGGAAAATCTTGTCCGTGGAGGTAATGGGGCAGAACGGTTGTGCAAGTAATTTGCAAACCGTTTTGACCTCCGCGGCAGGTTCCGTAACCCTGCCCCGATCGTTGGATGTAGAGCCCACCGATTTCACGAACTTCCCCATAACCACAGGCTTGGATTTTGAAGATCCCGTGATTGATTATAAGAGTACTTCTTCTTATTATTTTGTAACCTATGATGATCAAAACCATGTGGATGGAGAGACTAAAAGCATATATGTTCCCTACTTGGGAGATCATTTCACTTGCAATGTGAAGCTTTTAAATCCTGGCGACATGATTCCAGCTGCCGTATTTGCCGCCAATCGTACTGTTTTTTTAGATAATGCAGGGTTTACCTTTGCCGTATTCGCACCCCATTCTCCTTTTGAACTCCATGATGACATACGAATCATTGGTGTTGATACGGCAGCCAATGGTTGGCCTCAAGCTATTTTAGTCCCATATATAGGAGGTATTAGTGGCAATTCCGGGTATCGGTTTAGATTTCTTAAACAAAATTCCGTATTGCAAAATGTAATCATTGATGGAAACAAACAAGTCTTCCACCAATATCTGATTCATGTAGGATATGGAACCGATGGCCTCTTGATGAAAGACATACGGATTAGAAATGTGGGACCAGGTGGTACATTTAACAGCACGTATCGAGGGGTTTTCAATATTTTCCAAGGAAATCTCAGGGAACCTAATGCGAAGCGCTATTTCATCAATATAACTGTGGAGAACAGCATTGCTACATATTTTAATAATGATATCATCAATATTTCCACCGCTGATGGGGTCTATTTTAGAAATTTGGAAGTTCTATCCACTGCAGGATATTATACCATCGCCATAGCACATGGAAGCAATGCTTACTCGGATAATACGGGAGGAAAGAATGTTATTTTTGCAGGAACGCTGAAGTTACCACCAACCAAAGCGAATCAGATTGGGATTTTGCGATATAGCAGCCGAAAGATCTCTTTCCCCAAAGAATATCGTTACGCCAGAGTTAATTACAATTGGTCAGCAACGACAACTTTCACCTCGGGTTCCGCTATCTTTTTAAGCTCTACCTATACTCCTAACACGAATCCCGGCAACAACCATGTTTTGTTGGACTTGGAAGAAGATGCGTTTATTATAAACACGGCATTGCCAACGTCTTTCAACACGCAGCTCGCCAGATTGCAATCCTTGTATAACCATACGGCGACCCGTGCGGCCTGCGATTTGCCCGATCCGTTAAATATTAAAATCGCCCCTTTCCCGTCAACAAACATCACTATTCCTGATTTTGGTGAAAAGATCACCCATGCTATCTTCACGGAAACCACGGGAACGTCCATTGCTACAACAGACTTGATCCCCTACACCGACAGCAACCAAACGATTACGACTGCCAGTTCGGCGAGTATTGACTACGTTAGAATACATAATCTTGATTTCCATGCCCATTTACAGCGTACTTTGACAAGTGTAAAAGGATTATTCCCCGCAGGAACCACGTCCGGTATTTTTCAGAATTGTAAATTCTCAGGTTTGGAGACGACCGTGGGAAGCACCGATTTGGTGATCAATGCAAGTCCTGTTATGGAGGCCACCTTTACGGAAGACGGACGAACGATCCATGTCAACTCGGAGGTCGGTACCACGTTGTATATTGAGGCTGTGGGAACATTCCCCATGGATGTGATTTATGCGATCAACGGCGTGGATCAACCGGCGGTCACGCTAAGCTCATCTCCGTGTGATGTGATTGTCCCCACGGGGCTGGCAACGGGAACATACACCTACACCCTGAAAGAGATCGTGGGAGGAAGTGCGTGTTGTCAAGTGTCAGGAGAAGTGATCATCCATATTTTAAATTGCGATGATGCCACCCACACGCTTACACACAACCCCATTATAGTCGAATTAGCGTATGGTGAGCATTCCAGAGATATTGAGCTTGACACCCCGACCGTGACAAAACCGGCCATGTTGGATGTTACCCTTACCAGTAATGCGCCGGGGAAGACCGTCAACTTGCCTGCTGGGGTCCACCGTTATGAATGGACGAGCACCAGTGATTGTGACCCGTTGCAAAAGGTGAAATGCACTCAATATGTTATTGTGAACCATTCACCGTGCGGCAATGGTGACGACTATTGGACGATTGAGGGCGGAGTGCCGGTTCAAACACCGAGGCCTCCTTACACGGTAACGGACAACGAAGGCCATGTTTACAACACTGTTTATGTTTCTGGCCATTGTTGGACTGTGGAGAATCTGATATCCACGGAATATTCGGATGGAACGCCCATTGATGGCACATACAAGTATTATAGTCCGATGTATCCCGACAGTAATGCGAATGCCGATGTTTTCGGCTTACTTTACAATTGGGAAGCAGCCGCCCGTCCCTCTGCCGGCACTGCGCAAGGAGCTTGTCCTGCAGGCTGGAGATTGCCTACGGAAGATGATTACTTGGCCTTGAATATGCATCCCGCCCTTGATTTGCGTTCCCCAAACTATTGGCTTGTTCCTGGAACCAACCTAACCGGCTTTACCGCCTTGCCTGCCGGTATGTATGACGGGGTAACCAACTCGTTTTACCATTTGATGGGAGACGCCTACTTCTGGTCAACCGCGGGTGCCTCTTTGCAACGGAAAAGCAGTTTGGTTTCTTACAGTTGCGATGAAGTGCAAATAATTGATGTCAGGGGTGGTGTGGGATTGAGCATTCGCTGTGTGAAAGAGTAATGGCAGTGGAGAGGCGGAAAGAGGTTGGAATGAAAAACGTTGCCGTCATTTTAGCCGCAGGCTCCGGAAGCCGTTTTGCTTCGGATATTCCAAAACAGTATGTGAAAATTCAAGGGAAGATGATCATCGAACACACGATTGAAGCATTTCAGCGCCACCCGTTTGTAGATGAAATCATGATTGCCGTGCAGCCTCTGTTCGCCCCACTGATTGAGTTGATAAAAAAAGAGGAAAAGTATAATAAACTGACTAGCATTATTATAGGTGGAAAAGAGCGCTATGATACAACGTTGTCGATCATCAATCATTGCGAAGGGAAGGAGGAGTGCAACTTGCTATTGCACGATGCTGTTCGGCCATTCATCGACCAGAACACGATCTCGGATGTGATTACCGCACTCCATGACTACGAGGCGGTAGTGGTGGCTACTCCGGCAATAGATACGATATTGGAAGTTAATGATGAACAACGGATTACCGCTATTCCCGACCGAAAAAGACTCTGGAACGCCCAGACTCCGCAAGCCTTCCGACTGAGTACTCTGCGTTCTGCCTTCGAGAAAGGTGTAGAAGACCCAAATTTCCACGCCACCGATGACAGCAGTGTGGTCTTCCGCTACCTCCCTCAAACTTCTATTCATATTATTGCGGGATTGGCAAGTAATATGAAAATCACATACAGCGAAGACGTTGAAAAGTTAGAAGGTAAGTAAATGTGCCAAATTATTTCATTATATCAAACTTGTATATTTATCATTTTTACGGCCTGTTAACATAATTTAAGCTCATCGTATATTAAGGCTAAATTCAAGAAAGCCAGATACATTACGTCGAGTTTTTCATATCGGGTGCACACTCTTCTGAATCCTTTTATGCGGCGAAAAAGCCGCTCGACCTCGTTTCTGCGCTTGTAAATCTTCTTCCTGTTTTCGACAACGCCCTTGATTCATATTCAATCTATTATTTTTGTAGATTTGCAAAAATGGGTGTCCCATTGTAAATTTGCCTATGTTTATCCGTCAAAAGCGTAACAAATCAGGTAGTATCAGCGTCCGGATCATTAGTAAATCCGGAGGTTGCTATAAAGTAGTCGAGAGTATCGGTTCAGGAAAGAGCGAGCAAGAGCTTTCCATTTTGATGCTTAAAGCCCGTTCGGTTTTGAAGCAGTTGGGAGGAAACTTGGAATTGTTCACCGATGATGAAGAGTCCCATTATGAACAGATTCTATCTTCGATAGGCAACAACCGGATACAAGTGATTGGTCCGGAACAGATTTACGGACGTTTGTTTGATAAGATTGGTTATAACTGGATAGCAGACAAACTATTCCGCCATTTGGTTATTACTCGTTTGTATAACCCGGGCAGCAAACTAAAAACGATTGATTACTTGCGTAACTATTTAGGCGAGAATCGACAAATTCAGGAACTATACCGTTTTCTGGATAAGTTAAGCGACACAATCAAACAGCAGGTTGAAAACATTACTTTCTCATACACCAAACGTATTCTGGGAGGCAAGGTTGGGGGCGTGTTCTATGACATGACCACTCTTTATTTTGAGTCCGGCGATGAAGACGATCTGCGTAAAACAGGTTTTTCCAAAGACGGTAAACATCAATGTCCGCAGATATTCCTTGGCTTGCCGGTTGGTTACGGAGGTAATCCGGCAGGCTACGATTTATTTGAAGGTAATATCTTCGAGGGACATACGCTTATCCCTGTGTTGAAGAAGTTCGAACATCGTTTCGGGTTAAACAAACCCATCGTGATTGCCGATTCCGGTCTTCTTTCCAAAAAGAATATAGACATACTATCCGAGAACAACTATGAGTATGTTTTGGGAGGTAGACCCAAGAATGAATCAAAAGCGATTCAGGATCAAATACTGGAACTGTCGTTGGAAAATGGACAGAGTGCCGTAATCCAACGAACAGAATCCCAACGGATCATCGTA
>JAITVP010000142.1 GCA_031285725.1 Bacteroidales bacterium | reverse complement strand
TTGCTTGGAAATGTCGTTTTTTTACGAACTTTACGACAATAACACGGAAGAAATCAGTCGTAAGCTGGGCAAAACCAACTGGCTGCTGCTCTCCAGCGAGGCGAACGAACCGCTGGCGTTGGGTCAAGAAACGATTCTCTTCAATCTGGCGGTGTGGAAAAACACGCGGAGTTCTGATAATCAGTTCATCTATCTGTATCATAAAGCAAATATTTCCAATTATCTGGAGATGATTACTTCGGAAAAATGTTATCTCGCATTATTGGCGGAAACAGAACTAAAACACCAAGGCATTTACGATAGTAAAATCGAAGGCGATAATATTCAATCCGAATTTGTCATTTCCGAGACAAAGCATGTCATCTTTCGGCAACAGTATAAGAATGGCTATACGTATTACGTCATTTGTTATAATCCAGTGCAAATCAACGAGATATTGCAAGACCAACGGAGTTCGAAAATGCAAGAGCAATTGATCTATCAACAAAAAAAGGATCATATCGAATATGTGTTAAGTCATTGCAAATCATTGGCACAAAAGGATGATTATGAGACGGCTTTGGCGATTTTGGATACGTTGAAGGGTTTCCTTCCCGAGTATGACGAAGAGATTAGCCATTGGAAAGAAAAATACCGGGAGGAGGTGAAAAAACAACGGATCGCCACAATGACGGCACAGGCGGAGGAACTTTTTGAGGATCGAAATTTGCAAGAAGCGTTGAAAGTGTACGAAAACATACAGCGTATAGACCGAGAAAACCATACCGCCTCCATCCGTGTTTCCCAGATTAAGAAAATGCTGGACGTGCTTTACCTCCGTTCCGATATCATGTATGATTACAAAGTGCTTAGTCCCGATTCTTGGCATCTAATTAACAATCAGTTGGAAGCGGAAATCAACCAAACGATCAAGCGCGGCCGAAACGGAAGTCTTGATTTTTATTTCACTGTTTACATGGACACTATTGGACGTAATTCTTCCTTTTATCATCTCAACAAAAACACGGATGTGTCGTTTGATAAATTTTTAAAAGAGCTTTCAACCAGCACCTTATTAAAACCAACTTACAAAGAGTCAATCTCCGTGGCTTCACAATATAAATTCACACACAAGGTGGATTGGCATTCATTTGAGTTTGGGTTACAGAAAAAAAAGAACGTCATTAACATCTCTTCCGAGTATAAATATTTGTTAAATAATGATGCTTTCAAACGGGTTATTAACGATAGTACAATGCCAAGAGGACGCTATGTTTTTGAAATCAAAGAGAAAAAAGTGAATACGAATCCGGTTTGTGTGGACGTGAGTTTGACAAAATATAAAGTGGTCGGTAGAGAAGCGTTTTTCTACTCGCTATTGTTGCCAGGTGTAGGCACGATGGCGGCCACGCAAGGGCAAAAGGGCTATTTGTCGTTTATCGGATTTTTCACCGCCGGCGCTCTCGGCCTCGCCGCTTACCTGCAATCACAAAGACTTGACGATTATGCCGAGAGTTTTAAAGGAAACGATACAGAAAAATACAATGAAATGAAAAAGGCGGCCAAGAATGTCGCCCTTGGTGCCTACATCGGTTTTGGCGTTACGGGAACCATTTACATCACGGAGGCGTTCCGGGCGATGGCAAAGGGAGGAAAGAACATGAAGGCTTCCAAAGCCTTGCGGCGATCTATCAAAAATGATACGAGAGAGATTATTACACAAGATATTAGATTATGAATCACATAAAACAACAAACACTATGAACCCCAGAGTCCGTTTTGCCCCTAGCCCGACCGGCCCACTGCACATTGGTGGTGTCCGCACGGCATTGTATAACTACCTTTTCGCCAAACAGCACGGCGGAACATTCATCCTCCGCATTGAAGACACCGATCAAACCCGCTTTGTGCCCGGTACGGAAGAGTATATTGTCGAAGCCTTTGATTGGCTGGGGTTTGCTTTTGATGAAGGAGTAAATGTGGGCGGAAATTATGGTCCCTACAAACAGTCGGAACGGAAACCGTTGTACAAACAATATGCACAGCAACTTATTGATGATGAGTGGGCTTACTACGCTTTCGACACACCCGACCAGTTGGATGCGAAAAGAAAGGAGTATGAAGCGGGAAAGAAAAATTTTCAATACGATTGCACCACCCGTCTTGCAATGACCAATTCGCTGTCGTTGTCGAAAGAGGAGACGGAAAAACGGATTGCTTCGGGCGAGCCTTTCGTGGTGCGATTCAAATTTCCGGAAAACGAAGAGATTTTGGTGAACGATTTGATTCGGGGCGAGGTTCGAATTAACTCTAATTTATTGGATGATAAAGTGTTATTCAAATCCGATGGTATGCCGACCTATCATTTGGCCAACATTGTGGACGACCATTTGATGGAGATCACGCACGTGATCCGCGGGGAAGAATGGTTGCCATCGGCACCGTTGCACGTAATGTTGTACCGGGCTTTTCAATGGAACGCACCCGCCTTCGCCCATCTTCCGCTGCTGCTAAAACCCGATGGGAACGGCAAACTTAGCAAGCGTGATGGCGACCGACTCGGATTCCCTGTTTTCCCTTTGCAATGGACAAATCCGGAGACTCAAGAAACTTCTTCTGGATACCGCGAAATGGGTTACTTGCCCGATACGGTTATCAATATATTGGCACTACTCGGCTGGAACCCAGGCACAGAGCAGGAAATTCTTTCGTTAGACGAGTTAATAAAACTATTTTCATTAGATAAGATCAGCAAATCGGGAGCGAAGTTCGATCCCGAGAAAGCAAAGTGGTTCAACCATCAATACATTCAAAAACAACCGGTTGCGGAATTAGCGAAAGCGTTGGATAGCCAGTTGAAAGAACATAAAATAATAGCTCCTCTCAAAAAAGTGGAATGGGCTGTGGTGATGATTCGGGAGCGGGTGAATTTCTTAACTGAGTTCTGGGAGCAAGGCCATTTCCTGTTCGAAGAACCCGAAAGCTACGATGAACAAGTGGTTAAGAAAAGATGGAAAGAGAACACACCCGACCAACTCCATGGGATCTTAAACATTTTATCCTCCATAATACCCTTCGACAAAGTGAAAGCCCACGATGAGGTAGTGGCTGCCATCCAACAAAACGAATGGAACTTGGGACAGGTGATGAACTGTCTTCGTCTCTCGCTTGTCGGTGCCGCCAAAGGGCCGGATCTGTTTGAGATTATCAAGTTTATTGGCGTGGAAGAGACGGGGAAAAGGGTGGAGAAGGCCATCGAAAAATTAACAATGAATGGTTAATAATGTCCGCTATCCACTCGCTCACTAATTTTGTATCTTTGGACACCATAAAAAACATGGAATTGATTACTTCTTTTTTAAATAATCTTCAGTATGAGAAGCGGGTTTCAGTGCATACACTGACTTCGTATAAAACTGATTTGAAGCAGTTCGCCACCTATATTTCGGACTGTTTTTCAATAACCGATCTCCGGCAAGCTGATGCGCGTGTTATCCGCACATGGATCATTTCGATGATTGAAGAAGGTCATTCGACACGCACGGTGAACCGCAAAATCAGCGCATTGAAGTCTTTTTACCGTTATCATATCAAGATGGGAACGGTGGCAAGCAACCCGATGGATCGGGTGACCGCACCCAAGATGTCGAAACGAATACCCGAATACGTGGCCAACGATGACATGAATAAATTGTTCTCCTCCGATTTGTTCACAGATGATTTCGAAGGTTGGCGGGATCGTGCCGTCATCGAGCTTTTTTACTCAACGGGAATGCGTTTGTCTGAATTGTTGAATATCAAGAAAAACGACCTTGATTTTTACGAAAACAGCGTGAAAGTATTGGGGAAACGGAGCAAGGAGCGCATTGTACCGTTGACCTTGGTCGCTGTGGATGTTTTGAAGAAATATTTGGCCATTGGGGAAGAAATGTTCGGATCATCAAACAATAATTTCTTTATCTTTGTTACATCAAAAGGCAAGAAAATGTATCCGAAGGCGATATACAACCTTGTTCGCAACTATTTAGATATGATCACCACGATAGATAAACGAAGCCCGCACGTTATACGGCACACTTTTGCGACCCATTTGCTGAACAATGGCGCCGACATCAACGCAGTGAAGGAGATTTTGGGACATGCCAATCTCGCTGCCACGCAAGTCTATACGCACAATTCCATCGAAAAACTAAAATCTATTTATAAACAAGCCCATCCCAGGGCATAAAATAAGGAGGTAAACATGAACATTAACATTTCGTCCGTGCACTTCAAAGCAGATCAAAAATTGGAAGATTTTATCAATGACAAGGTCGAGAAATTAGACAAGGTTTACGACAACATCCTCGGCGCAGAAGTGACGCTAAAGGTTGAAAACACAGAGAAACCCGAAAACAAAACTTCGGAAATCAGAATGAAAATCAGGGGGAATGACGCCTTGGCCAGCAAAACGGCGAAGTCGTTCGAAGAAGCGGTTGACTTAAGCGTGGATGCGTTGAAGAAACAACTCATGAAAATCAAAGAAAAAGAGCGCGGCAATTAATTCCCATGCCTCTTATTTATTCAGCCAACACAGCGCTATGCGTGCGTTTCGCACTATGGAAAATTGAAGAAACCGAGAATGCACTATTCCAAGGAATCCGGCTCTCAGTCCAAGATCAAGAAGCGATTCTCTCTTTACGACTCGAAAAACGGCGTTTAGAGAGAATCGCTTGCAGAAGAGCGTTGGGTTTCTTACTCAATACTAATGATTTGAACATTACCTACGGTTTTTCCGGAGAACCACTGTGTGATGTCGGACATATCTCCTTTTCCCATTCCGGAAACTATGCCGCCGCTGCCGTTTCCCAAACCGGCCCGGTTGGTATTGACATTGAAAAAATCACACCCAAAATCTTGGAACTACACCATAAATTCGTCTCCGACAAAGAACGTGAACATATTGACTTACAAGACCCCAAGGCGATCACCCGAATCTGGTGTGCCAAAGAGGCGATCTATAAAATGTTTCCGGAAAAATCGTTAAATTTCATAGAAGATATAGAGATATTTCCCACTCACCAAGCGACTTTACGTCATTCGGTTGGTAGCAACACCATTCACCTCTTCACCCATGAAATAGAAGAGCTGATGATTGTTGTGGCAAATTTTTGCGTGGGAAATAGCATTCGCACAATTTAGCTTAAACGAAGCGGTGCCAACCTTCATCTACTATTGGCTTATCGGACAGTCAAAAAGACGATTCGTTTCTGTGAGATAACAGCACGCAAAGAAAAACATCAAACTCCTCAGACCAAGAAAGAAGTGCGTAACATCAGTTAGAAAATTAAAAAACACGCTCACTACTTCTTCACCACCTTCATTCGCCCCATTTTGTGAGCTTTCATCGCAGCGAACCCGATATATATTCCCGCTTTCCAATTTGAGGTGTCGATAGTCAGTTGTGTGTTGCTTGTTTCACCCGTGTAAATCATTTTTCCTTGGATGTCGTAAATCTCTATGTGTTGTATGGTTAGATCTGGATTTTCGATTATCAACAACGAAGTCACTGGATTGGTATAACGGATCGCACTGTTTTCGAAAGTGGTTATTGATGCGGGAAATAGGTTGAAATTGGGGATTCCGTAACCCAATTCGGAATTTGGATTATGATAGAGATGGCAGCTCTCGCGGATCAACGCCATGAGTTCCAGCGGGGTTTTGTCGGGCATACCTTGCCACAGACAGGCAGTTAATCCGGCCATAATGGGTGAAGCCAGGCTGGTGCCGTTGTAAAAATCTACATAGCCATCCTCCGAAATCGATGACACGTAGACACCGAGGGCGCACACATCGGGTTTGACTCGTCCATCGGCACTGTAGCCGAACGAGGAAAAGGATGCACGTGTACTGTCCGTGAAAAGGGCGCCAACGGTTAAGATGTCGGTTGCGTCGGCAGGTCGAGCGATATAGGTCCATTCAGCCTCCCCTTTGTTGCCGGCAGCGTTCACCAAGATGATCCCTTTACCCGCCAGCAAGGAGGCCGCTTGGGAAGAGACGCTCGTCCGCCCGTCAGATTGTTGTGGTGTCCAACGTTGGTAGTAGTAATCGGGGAAATCGGTGTAACCCAGCGAAGCGTTGATCACATCTGCCCCGATACTATCCGCCAACTCGAATCCCGTCACCATCAGATCTTCCTCAAAATGCTGCTCCGTCCAATTCACTTCGGAACGGATGAAAAAGTAGGAGGCTTCGGGTGCGGTACCGACAAACAGACCGGGCGAATTCATCGCCATCACCGCCGTTACGTTGCAGCCATGCTGATGACCTGAAAAGACGTTGTCGTTGAACGGATCCAAATCACGGACACCCACAAGTTGTCCTGTCTCAAATAAATGGCTGAAATAGTCAATGTTGTCGAAACCATTCCAGCCCGCATCCAACACGGCAATTAGCATTCCTTCCCCGCTAAATCCTTCATTGTGGATATATTGTCCATTTACTAATGAGATTTGAAAGTCCCCCCAACCGTAATTGTACTTTGCTTGTGTTGATGGCGATGCCGTTTCAAGGTCGCTTTTAGAAGACATCACGGCCGCCTCTTTCAGGTGGGCGATGCTTCCCACACCCTTCACGCTATCTACAAACGAAAACACGGTGATTTGCGCTAAATCTCCAGCATTGGGGCAAAAAACCGTGACCGTGTTCAACCATTTGGACACTGCGATCACCCGGATTTCTGAAGAGACGGCTTGAATACTATCCACATATGTGGGATTCACCGGCAAATCCTGCTCCGTAATCGAAATCTGGAAACGAATGCGCTTGGAAACAGCTCTTTCCGACAAAAAAGCATTTGGATTCTCCGTTGTATACGGCGTTCCCACTTTATCCGACAAGTAAATCCGGAAACAATCCGGTTCTTGCTGTGCGGATCCTGTGGAAAAAAGAAGGAATAGAAGGAAGAAAATGACAAAAAGACGTTGTGGTTTCATTGTAATGTGATTAAAAAAGAGAGACAAAGATACAAAAAAGCAAGGAGTCATACAAAAACAACCATTTTGAGAGGAATATTGTAATGTATTATCCTATAATGCGTGTTTCATAAAAATCGGCCATCATATTTTCAATGGTCTTCTCCACGCCATTGATATTGCATATTTTTTCAAAATCTCCTTTTTGGTATTCTAATAATTTTTGACTGCATGGGCCCCAACAAGCAGGAAGGACTTTACAATCATAACATTTTTCATATTCAATAGTTGTTTTAGATAATCTATTATAATATGGAGCATGCCATTCTATAGAACCATCATTTTGCAATATTCCATCCGGTTTATGATTGATAAAATCACGAGCTGTACACTTAAACACATCCCCATTTGGAGTAATCACAACTTGGTTTATCACGTCTGCATAACATTTATGAAATGCATTTTCGATATTTGGTTTTTCAATTCTGAATCCAGCAGCAATAAATTTTTCAATTATAGATTTTATTTTTAAATCTAACGATTCATGTTGTGTTTGCCAAACTTGTTGAAAACTGATTGACATTTTATCTCTATATTTTATTGGAATATCATCAATGATTTTGTGAATATTGTCAATATTTTTAGGAGAATAATTGATTCGGACTAAAAGTGTTAGCTTTTCGATTGATTCGCATAAATTAAAAAGCACATTCAAAATATTTCGGTATTCATTATGCGATAATGATGTTTTTTTCACTTGATTATGATGCAATTCATGACCATCTAAAGTAATTTGATATGAAAATAGAGCTATGCTATTCAGTTTTTTTAACATATCATTTGTGATAAGTGCTCCATTTGTTGTTATACCGTTCGTAAAGGATACAGAATGTTTTTCACATTCACGTTTTATTTTAGAAGAAAGCGAATAAACAACATCATTAAAATAGAGTAATGGTTCCCCTCCAAACCAATCTAATGACAAAAGTTTAAGATTATTTTCATCAAGAACTTGTCTGATATGCTTTAGGATTGCTTTTTGAATAGAACCTGACATTTTTTCTTTTGAATGTTCTTCATAACAATACCAACAATTGAAATTACAATCAAGAGTTGGCATTACAGTTATTCTGTACATCTGATTATTATAAATTTGCTTTCTATGTATTAAAATGATCCTATTAATCTCATCAATTTCAGCATTTACTATGACTCCTAATTTCAGCATAGCTGAAATTAAATTGGGATTTTTTTCAGTACTACATTGAGATCGGAAGCATTATTCATAAGTAGATTGTATTTTTCAAGATCTAGGCCAAAAAAGATTTTATCTATCAGATTGCATGCCACTATAGTGTTTTCATCGAATTTCCTAAATATGTTATATTTGCTTAGTTTGTATTTCTTCATGATTTATTTTTTTAAATTTGATACTATTTCAATAGCTTTTTTTAGTGTTTCATCTTGACCTGAACAATAATCATGGTAAGTCTCTTTTACCAAAATATCAGGCAATACACCCTTGCCCACAAAAGGAGTTAGACTATAGGGATAGAGAATCCTACGGGTACATAGGCGAGCCAAACCATCTAAAGGAAGATTTTCAATGACTAGAGGGGAACCTGTAGAGCCACCTGACTCGGAACCGATCAGTAATGGGCGATCTTTTGTTTCATAGAGATTGACCAAGAAATCTTCGGCTGCCGAAAAAGTAAACTCCCCAAAAAGAATTACTTTTGGCATAGTCCATCGTTTAACCGAATCTGAAATATAAATAGTATCTCCTTCTACTGTCCTATATGCTTTTCCGAGATAATAATCTTCATATTCTTCAATCCAATTGCCGTTAGCTTTTCGCACCCCATCATTGATTCTGGTTTGCCAAGCATAATTGATTAGAAAGGGACCTTCGGTTAAATGGGATTGCAAAGCATGAGCTACCGTAGTAGAACCACCTCCATTTCTTCGCAAATCTATTATTAATCTTTTTGCATTTAAAATTTCTTCCTCTCTCATATTTAACTGTTTCAAAACATAATCTTCTGGATAGAAAGCATTTATAGACAATCGAAGAATGGAGTCGTTAAACCATTGCAATTGAACAAAATCCCAAGATTCATTTTTTATAGGACGCAAATTATAATCTTGCCTTTTGATCGTTCTGGTTGCTTCCCCGTCTCTTTGAAGAGAAATAAAATCAATTTCTCCATTTGCTTTTAAAACTTCAGCATTAAATTTTTTACTTCTAAGACCAAAGCATACAGCTTGAGGAATTTGCATCCATAAGGATTGTTCTGTAGAAGCAGAGATATAAGGAATAACACTATCTTGCAAGTACTGATCTATGGGAATATTATCAATTTTAATAATTTTTGCTGCAAGAAAAGATGAATCCAGGCCTTTATTTTTTTGAATAGAAGTGATACGCAATTGTCTATCAAATACATTGATGGAAATAGGTATATAATCCTCATAGGCCGATAGAGAGTGAGGAATAAACACTTCAGTATGTCCATCCTGAAGCGAAGCATAAAACCGCTGTAAAAGGCGGAAATATTCATAATCATTAATCGTATGTTGAATCAAAGGTATATAAGCAAAATACAAGCTATCCCAGTCGAAAGGGATTCTGTCTATGTTAACAAAGTTATATTTTACTTCACTCCACAAATGACTCAAATGAAACAGTTTTTTTTCAATACCTATAGTGTTTGGTATTTCTTTTACACCAATAAGTTGTGTATAAGCTGAATCTTTTCCCTCAAGAATAATCACAAAATTGACAGTATCATATTCCGATAATGTAAAACTTGCATCCATAGCAGGAAAGTGAAAGGTTACTAAAATTGGCTTTTCACAATAAATTCGCAAAATATCTGGTCGTATTTCAGGGGATATACTCCAATCACGTTGATAATCAGAGTTATCAAAGTCAAAAACTATATTCCTTTTTTCTGAATAATAAACACCCCCATTGATAGCTTTTGAAAAAACAGGTGTTAGTAAATTGCACAATAATACAACAAAAAAAAACTGTTTCATAATGATCGTGTTCTAAACATCAAACGCAAACACAATTACAAGCATATACATTATTGACATTTGAAGTTGCACTCATATTTAAATATTTGCACTGACAAAATTCAGTTCTATTTGTATTCCTTTTTTCTGTACTTACATCACTTGGTGTAATACTTGAAGATGCACCTCCAAGTAATTGTTCTAATTCTTTTTTTACAAGTTTGATTTTCATTTTTTCCGTTTTTTTTAATTAAATAAGTGATTCTTTAAGATAACTTGAGACGAAAACCTTGCAATGGCAATAGCATTTATCTACACTATTGGTGTTTATTACTGCTGAAGGCGTATTATTGAAATAACAACGGCAGCCATCTGTCGTGTTTTTATTTATGACATCATCATTACTACCGGAGGATACTCCCCCAATCAATTGTTCTAATTCTTTTTGTGTTAATTTTTTCATTGTCAATTTTTTTAATAAGTTATTTTTTCTGGAGCTTTCAAACAAATGCACTGGCACCAATCCGTAGAATTACTATTAGTTATAGAAGGTGCATTGATGAAATAGCATCTACAAGAATTTGATGTATTTAAATTTGTAACATCCCGACCACTGCCACTACTTGCACCACCTTTTAACTCCGATAATTCTTTTGATGAAATTTTTTGTCCTGATTTCATTGTTTTTTAATTTAATGTGTTATAGTTGTGAGATTTGAATGGGATGCATACATACACAAGTACAGCCAGTAACCTTATTTTCATTGATAGTAGTACTGTTGTCATTCCACGTGCATCTACATGTAGCTACTTTATTTTTGTTTATGACATCGTCACTTGCAGAAGAAGAAAATCCACCTTTGAGTTCTTCCATTTCAATACTAGAAATAATTGTTTTAGACTTTTTTTTCATTTTTCAAATTTTATGTGTAAATAATAAGTTTCCACTTTGCCAAAGCACGCAGGAAATCCACACCAACCGGCATGACAACCCTCGTGCCCATTTCAACTCAACCCTGTCACACGTCGGCCATGAGCATCCTACCCGTGCGAATGATCGGTTTTCGCCTGCCTGATTTTTAAGCGTTCAGGCATCGCTGTTTCCCGTTCCCGTTCTTTTCACAGCCACAGTCCCTTTAGTTTGTTGGGTATCCTTTCGTACCGTGTTTTGCATCCTTGCCCGAAAAACAAAACAGGGATGAAAATGTACTTTTTCTTGTTTACATAGCACTTCACAATGCTCGTTCATTTTGTGCGCAAAGATAATAGAGTTTACGTAAATTAGATTTGTTATATAACGCGCATGTGCGTATCTTTGCCTCATGAAATATACCGAGCATAAAAATAATCCAAAAACTTTCCGTTCGCTGACAGGTTTGA
>JAITVP010000134.1 GCA_031285725.1 Bacteroidales bacterium | reverse complement strand
ACTGTGGCTCTTGCCTTCTTTTAGGCCTGTCTCTAACTCCTTACGCTGCGTTGTGGTTAGATCAGGGGTATTTACTCGTACCATACTGGGATGCAAAGATAATAATTTAATCTAATTTGAAACCAGTACTTATATAAATAGGGGGGCTGAATAGTTACGAAAATTTTTAATGCGTTTGCCCTGAAATATTTTGTCCATTCGTTCACTTTTTTATTATTTTTGCCGCCGATTACATGGTGATAAGTTTCCGGTTGGAAATTTAGAGAGGGAATCAGGTGAGAATCCTGGACAGTACCCGCTGCTGTAAGTCTCAAACGTTCTTGAAGCATTCTTATGTCACTGTCTATAAGATAGATGGGAAGACGCTTAAAAGAGAGACGAGTCAGAAAACCTGCCATAAAATCTTTTGTAACAAGCTTCGGGAGATAGGCTTTAGCAAACGTAATGCATGCAGCATCGTTTGGAATATTTTCAGAAGCTTTCAGTAAAAAACATGAAAAGCAAGTCGAAAATGGAAAAACGAAAAAACACTCCCAAACGTCATCTTATTGTTAATTTGATCGCTTTAGTCGCTATTAACTCTCTTTTATCAGGTTGTGATAGAACCAAACCCGTGGAAAACAAACCGGTGGATAATGGTGCCGCAAAGGGTGTGTATGTGCTGAACGAAGGGCTTTTCGATATGAACAACAGCACGATCACCTATTATGAATTCGAAAGCGGTGAAATAACGAAAGATATTTTCTTAACCGTCAATGGCCGCGGATTGGGCGACACGGGTAACGATCTTCAAATCTACGGGAGCAAGATGTATGCCGTGGTCAATGTTTCTGAACAGATTGAGGTGATGAATATTACGGATTGCAAGTCAATCAAGCGGATTCCGTTGCCTGGGAAACAGCCCCGCAAGATCGTTTTCGCCGGAAGCAAGGCGTATGTGAGTTGCTTTGACGGTTCCGTGGCACGCATTGACACAGCCACCCTGGAAATAGATGCTACCGCCAACGCTGGGCGTAATCCAGAAGGCATCGCTGTGGCTAATAATAAGTTGTATGTGGCAAACTCCGGTGGTTTGGATAATCCTAACTATGACAACACCATCTCCGTTTTTGATCTATCCACTTTCACACTCATCAAAAATATCGAAGTGGTTATCAATCCTTACATCATCAAGGCAGACGGTGAAGGCGACATCTATGTGGTGTCGCGCGGAAACTACTCTTCCGTGCCGTATCAATTCCAACGTATTGATTCCCAAACTGACGAAGTGGTTCATAATTACCAACTCCCCGTATTGAACTTTGCCATCCATGGGCAATACGCTTATCTCTATTCATACAATTTTTCCACTGAAGAGTCGTGGATCAAAGTGATGAATATCATTACAGAGGAGATCATTAACGAAAATTTCATCACGGATCAAACAGACATTAAAACACCTTACGCAATCGCTGTAAATAGCAACAATGGAGACGTTTATATCGCTGACAATTCTCAATTTACTGTTTCCGGGGATATCTATTGCTTTGACAAATACGGGAAGCGAAAATTCGATTTCGAGGTGGGGTTGAATCCAACGGCATTTGTGTTTAAATATTAGTGGACAAAAGGGCAAGTTATAAGATGACTTAAAATCATCCTACAAGTAGCAGGCCTAAACAATTAAGCAAGTTAATAACAATTAAAAAATGAATCATCAATGAAAAAACAACTATTTTTTTTAACTTTTTCCTTGGCGGCTTTTTTTGTGCAAGGGCAGCCATTTCGTAATTACATTCCATTGGAGGAACGGAGCGAATCTATTAAAGAACAGCGTGAGCGTTCCACGATCGATTCGACCGATATTGTCTGCTGGATCGGAAGTGGCAGTCAATCAGCCACTCTAATCCCCGACGACGTGACCATCGCTCCCGAAAACATCATCTATTGGATTGGCGAAGGCAGCAACGAAATGCTCTTCATCGTCAACTGGTGCGATCCCGAAATCGCATTGGCGTGGGGATATCGTTTTGATGAAGATAGTATTACACTTTCCGATATTATGGATGACATTGCGGAAAATGATTACCGCTTTAGCTATATTTTGGGCGACTGGGGCGTGGACGACATCCGCTACCAAGATTCAACGCTCAATTTGCTGTCAGACGGCAGTTATTTCATGTTCTTGATTAACGGAGGATTAGGACAAGTGGGACATAGGGAACAATGGGTTCGTCATGGCGATTATATCAAATGGGGTGAGAATAGCTGTGCGCATACCGATGCTGATTATAATAGGTCATGGACCACGGAGATCACACCGGTGACCATTCCGAGCGGAACCGGTATCAATGCGTTCGACAATGCACATCCCATTTTGCGTCCAAATCCTGCGACAGACTATGTGCAAATTGATCACAGTGGAAATAAGGCAAACAGCATTGTTTCTGTTTTAGACATAAATGGGCGGTTGATTTACCAAGAGGTCTTGAATAATAATAGTATGATTATGTCTACTTCGGAGTTGAAAAACGGAGTGTATTTTGTTAGAATAACAAACGAGGGATCTTCCAAGACTGAAAAATTGATTATTACAAAATAGACGACGAAATGAAAAAACAATTATTACCCCTCTTTATAATCGTCCTAACATTCCCCCTCTTCGCCCAATTCGATGGCCCGGTGGGAACGGAAGGATGCCAGGCTATTGAATACAACAATCCAGAGATCAAGGGATGGGCAACGGGTTGCGAAGTTTTCCGAGGCTATCAAGACATTGCAACGATGGTGGAAGTTGCTTCCTACGGTACTCCTGAAGATGCCATAGGTGAACCGGATCCTGCCGGTATGGCGGTCGTAAGTTTGGGTGATAGCGGCGTGGCGATCCTCTCATTCGGATTATCAATCACCAATGGCGATGGATATGATTTCGCCGTTTTCGAAAACAGTTTCAGTAACACTTCCCTGGAGTTGGGTTTTGTGGAAGTGAGTAGCGATGGTGAACATTGGGTGCGGTTTCCGGCCACTTCCAACACACCCTCGGAGGTGCAGGTTGGCGGCTTTGGAATAATTGACGCCATACGGATCAACAATTTTGCGGGAAAACACAAAGCTGGTTGGGGAACACCATTTGATCTGGAGGAACTTCGTGACAGTACCGGCATTGACGTAAACAATATCAACTACGTGAAAATCATCGATGTCATCGGCGCAATTGATCCGCAGTTCGCACAATACGATACCCATGGCAACATTGTGAACGACCCCTACCCTACTGATTTCGCTTCCAGTGGCTTTGACCTGGCGGGCGTGGCAGTGCTCAATGGTTGGCGGCTCACATCCATCCCAAAATATAATATAGAACAGATTAGCATTTTCCCTAATCCTTGTACTGAGATTGTTATCATTCGTGATATTGCAGAAAATGAAGATATTTTTCTTTATAATGTATTAGGTGGGAAATTGTATGAAAACCGTTCTTTGGGAAACGAAGTGAGAATTGATATGCAGACCTTTCCTGCCGGCGTTTATTTGTTAAAAGTGGGGAATAGTACGAATAAAATAATCAAAAGATAATTTTGTCGTTATTTTGATCCGCTCAATCCGTATTCTCATTAACATGATTTTAAAGATAAGTTGTATTTGCATTGTATGTTTTTTACAACAAAATATTTATTCTCAAACAGATAGCGTAAAAACACTGTATCCCGTCAAGGTGATGCACACCGTCAGCAAGGAAACTCATCGCAGCACGGCTCCTTTGCAGCTGCTCAGCAAGGAAACCCTCGACAAGTTGCCGATTCTTCAACTTTCGGACGCATTGAAATTGTTGCCAGGCATCACCATCAAGGATTACGGTGGTGTAGGCGGCATGAAGACGGTGGCCGTCAGGGGGTTGGGTGCCAATCACACGGGCGTCGCCTACGATGGGATTGTGTTGAGTGACGAGCAAACCGGCCAGATTGACATCGGCAAGGTCTCCCTGTCGCATCTTAGTGGCATAGCCGTCGCCAACGGGATCAGCGACAATTTGCTCACGCCGGCGAGGTTGCACGCCTTCGCCAGTCAAGCAAATATGCTCTCTCGCCAACCCGACACCACTCGATTCATTGATCTTACCGCCGGTTTCAAATTAGGATCTTTTGGTCTTATTAATCCGACTCTCTTCCTGGAAAATCGAATCTTCAAAAAAGAAAAAAGCTATCTATATACTTCTTTATTAATTGATTTTATTCGTAGCAAGGGAGACTATCCCTATACTTTATTCTATGGTGGTGAGAACGACAGCACCTCTCGGGAAAAACGGGAAAACAGCGATTTTGAATCACTGAATGGCGAATTTAACATTTATGCACAATTTAATAAAAATAACCATTTACAAGCAAAGTTCTACTATTATCAATCCGAACGCGGATTGCCCGGTGCTACCATTTTATACAGTAGACATTCGGCGCAACGGCTTTGGGATCAACAGTTTTTCGGACAATTCGCTTTCCATTCTACTTATAAAAAAATTGATTATCAATTACTTGGAAAGATAAATTACGCTTATCAACACTATTTGGATCCCTATTATCTGAACATTGCCGGGAAATTGAACAATCATTATATGCAACGGGAAGCATATCTTTCCAATCTGGTGCGTTGGAAGATCTCACGGCGTTTTCAAGCGGCGTTATCTAACGATCTCATTTACGGCAATATGAGTGCCGATCTGGAGCAGTTCGTTTATCCCGAGCGATACAGTTCGCTTTCGCTGCTCAGTTTGCATTACGACACTTGGCGGTTCAACGCCACAGCCAGTTTGTTGCACACTTGCGTGGCCAATAACACGCAATCAGGCGAGAGTGGAGGCGACGTTAATCGATTATCGCCTGCTATCGGTATAAACATCAAACCGCTCTTGCAAGAGGAGTGGTTTGCACGGGTATTTTTCAAAAATATATATCGCCTGCCCACCTTCAACGATCTCTATTACAAAGATGTGGGTAATAATAATTTAAAACCAGAAGACACATATCAATTCAATATCGGCAGCACGTATGACAAGAAAATCAAGAACAGATATCAAATCAGTGTCACGACCGATTTTTATTATAACATCGTCAAAGAGAAGATCGTGGCGATTCCGACCAAGAATCTCTTTGTTTGGGCGATGTTGAATTTCGGCCGGGTGGAAATCATGGGATTAGATGTTAACACTCAACAAAAGTGTAGTATTAACAAAAAAATCACCCTCTTACTGATGGCAAACTATAGTTTCCAACATGCCGTTGACAAAACTGATCCCGAGGCAAAAACCTACGGGCATCGGATTCCCTACACGCCCAAGCATTCCGGCTCGGCTACGTTTGGTGTGGAAAATCCGTGGGTCAATATCAACTACCTCCTCTATTTCAATGGAAAACGCTACGCCCTCCAACAAAATATCGAGGAAAACATTTTACGACCGTATACGGATCAAAGCTTCACATTATCCCACAAATTTGAAATAAAAAAACATTGGATAGATATTCAACTCTCCATGACCAATATTTTCAATGTGCAATATGAGATTATTAGGAACTTCCCAATGCAAGGAAGGAGCTTTGGAATTAGGGTTTTATACGGGATGAATTGAGCAATTCCTATTCACTTACCTCTTAATGATCACCGCCGTTCCCATTCCTCCACCGATACAGAGGGTGGCTAATCCCAAATGTTTGTCGTTGGCGATCAGTTCGTGCACCAAAGTTACGATGATGCGGTTTCCGGATGCGCCGATCGGGTGACCGAGGGCGATGGCGCCGCCGTTGATATTAGTGTGTTCGTCAATCCATTCTCTGGTAACACCGTGTTCATCAATTAGTTCGTGGATTACGCCCAATGATTGAGCGGCAAACGCTTCGTTCAACTCAATGATCTCCATGTCGGAAAGTTTCAAATTCGCTTTCTTCAACGCTTTGCGAATGGCCGGTACTGGTCCGAGACCCATCACGGAAGGATCCACGCCGCCTTGACCGGTTGCGATGATTTCAGCTAACGGATTCATTCCCAGTTCGTTCATCTTCTTTTCAGACATCATTAAGATGAAAGCAGCCCCGTCATTCACTCCCGATGCATTACCTGCGGTCACCGAGCCTTCTTTCTTGAAAGCCGGTTTCAGGGTTGCCATCTTTTCCAGCGTGGATTGCCGGTTTGGAAACTCGTCCGTATCGAAAACGATCGTCTCTTTGCGGGTCACAATCTCCACGGGGGTAATCTCGTTTTTAAAATTGCCCGCATCTACGGCATTGATCGCTTTCTGTTGGGATTTGTATGCAAATTCATCTTGCGCCTTGCGGGAAATGTTATACTTCTCGGCAATATTTTCAGCGGTGATGCCCATGTGGTACTCTTGGAACGCATCGGTGAGACCATCATACACCATGTGATCAACGGCTTGGATGTCGCCCATCTTGTTACCGCCACGCATGCGTCCGGCAATGATGAATCCCGAATTGGACATCACTTCCGTACCGCCTGCGAGCACGATGTCAGTATCGCCCGCCAAAATGTCGACGTACCCGTTCATCACCGCTTTCATACCGCTACCACAAACCATATTGACACCGTAAGCCGGAACGTCAACCGGAATACCCGCTTTGATGGCGGCCTGTCGTATGACGCCTTGTTTTTGACCCGCCGAGAGGATATTTCCCCCGATCACTTCATCAATCATTTCCGGTTGAATACCAGTCTCTTTTAAAATGTCTTTGATGACTATCGCACCCAAATCACCGGGTGCAAAGTCCACTAGCGATCCTAGAAACTTGCCAATCGGGGTTCGCTTAGCCGCTACGATAAATACTCTTTTGCTCATATTTTTGATTTTTATTGGGGTTATTTTTCGAGTAATATCAATAATTAAAATGATCTTAAAATCAATATAGCAACTTAATCAGAGGGATTCTATGCACAACCGTCTTTCATTATTAATTATTAGCTATTGATTATCATTGATTTCAAATTCGCATCCACAATCAGGTTTGCCTCTGTTGCGGCTTGTACCTCTTCCACGGTAAATTCGGGATGGATTTCCTTGAGGACGATACCTTGAGAAGTGATTTCCATCACCCCCATTTCAGTCACAATCAGATTAACTTGTCCTTTGGCAGTGAGTGGTAATGTGCATTTTTTCAATATTTTAGGACTTCCTTTGGCTGTATGTTCCATCGCCAGGATCACTTTTTTGGCACCGATAAGTAGATCCATGGCGCCGCCCATACCGGGAGTTAACTTGCCGGGGATCATCCAATTGGCCAGATCACCTTGTTCATCCACTTGCATGGCACCCAATACCGTGGCATCCACATGGCCACCGCGGATTACCACGAAGGAGTCGCAAGAGGTAAATGACGCTGCGCCGGGAAGCGCCGTGGTGTAGCTACCGCCGGCATTCACCATGTTCGGATCTTCCTCACCGGACACAGGAGAAGGCCCCATACCCAATAGTCCATTTTCCGATTGCAGCGTAAGGCGCACACCTTCAGGCAAATAGTTTGGAATAATGGTCGGTAAACCGATACCGAGGTTTACCACATCTCCGTCTTTGAGTTCGAGAGCCACACGTTTTGCAATGGTTTCTCGGATTTGATTTTTATCCATAATGTTGAAGGTTTTCGTTTGATATTAAAGTATTGCTATTAAATCATTGAATCATCCTCGCCACCATCTCTTGAGCGATAAAAGAGGCCACATCGTCCGCATAACTGTTCATACCGAAACCGGCATCATAGCCCAACTCTTTTGCCAATTCGTAAGTGATTCGGGGACCGCCGCACACCAAGATCACCTTGTCACGTAGACCTTCCGCCTCCAACATCTCCACCAATTCCGTCATGTTCTTGATATGCACATCTTTCTGGGTCACCGTTTGTGATACCAAGAGCGCATCCGCCTTCATCTCAATCGCTTTTGCAATGAAATCCTCATTCAGCACCTGGCTCCCCATATTCAACGCTTCGAACATCTCATATCTCTCAATGCCGTAATGTCCGGCATAGCCTTTCATATTCATGACCGCGTCGATGCCCACCGTGTGCGCATCCGTGCCCGTGCTGGCGCCCAGCACCACGATCTTTCGGCCAATATGTTCCTTAATGTATTCGTCTGTTTCGCACATATCCATTACGGAAGATTCCACTTTGGGAACGTGGATGGCTGTGTAATCAACGGTGTGCACGGAAGAACCATAACAGTTGAAAAAAGTAAATCCTTTCGTTAATTCCTTGTAATAAACAATTTGCGGGTTTTCAAACCCCATCTTCTTCAAGATCTGTTTCGCCGCCTCAATCGCCTCGTCGTTGCAGGGTACTGGAAGCGTGAAACTGATCTGTGTCTTGCCATCATTCATCGTGTCGCCATAGGGACGTATTTTCGCCAAATCTAATGTTTGGTCAACAACACGTTCCTCTGTTGAATATAATCCACTGCTCATTATTGCTTTCCTCCTTTCATCATTTCAATAAACGGGTTAAAATAATTTTCCGATTTTGCCACCACCCCAGCCAATCCTTTCCCGCCAGTTTTGGAACGTTTCACATCGGCGAATTGTCCTTTTGCAAGAGCTTCAAAAAATCCTTCTTTCACGATCATTTCGAGCAGATCGAGGGCATTGTTCAGCACTTTCTTAGCGCGTTGCTGTACCAAACCACCTTCCTTAAATTCAACTTCATCACCGATGTTCTTCATGTTATGGAAAATATATTTCGCATTTTCGATGGCTAAATAACGATCGGACATAAACGGTGTGTGTACCGCTTCGGTGATCATACCCATCAACTGCAATCCTTGTCCCGTCCATATGGCAATTTCGTTAAACAAAGCGTTCTGTATCTGTCCTTTAAAAATATTTCCGGTCATAAATTTCGTAGGCGGCATATATTTCAAAGGGGCATTTGGAAAAATTTCCCGAGTCATCTGCGCTTGCGCCAACTCATAGAGGAAACCGTTTTCCAACTCGGGATCCATTTCGAAAGCGTGGCCAAGTCCCATCTGTTCTTCCGGCATTCCCGCCAATTTCGCCAGTTGTTCGTTGATCAAATCGGAAGCCAGCACCGTATGAGCCTGTTCAAAAGCATCAGCAGTGGTCAAATAGTTATCCTCGCCGGTATTGATGATCACACCTGCAAAACCGTTGATCACTCTGGAAAAATATTGGTCAATAATAGTCCGTTGCGGATTAATGTCGCGAAAAAGGATGCCATAGAGCGCATCATTCAACATCACGTCCAACCGTTCCAATGCGCCCATTGCTGCGATTTCGGGCATACATAATCCCGAACAATAGTTGCATAATCGAATGTATCGACCGACCTCCTCCCCTACTTCATCGAGGGCGTTGCGCATGATGCGGAAATTTTCCTGTGTGGCGAATGTGCCTCCAAAGCCTTCTGTAGTAGCTCCGTATGGCACATAATCTAACAAACTCTGTCCGGTAGTCCGGATCACAGCGATAATATCAGCGCCTTGCCTTGCAGCAGCTTGAGCCTGAACGACATCTTCATAAATATTACCGGTTGCCACGATCACGTAGAGGTAGGGCTTTGTCCCTTCCCCAATCGTTGACAAATAATCATTCCGTTTTTTGACATTATTGCGAATACGATCCACCGTATTTAACACCACGGGATTCACGGCTTGTTGAATATCGGATAATGCGTTCAATTTCAACGTGGTAATATCCAACTCGCCTATGGAAATCTTCTTTGCGATCTCTTGTGGAGAGAGTCCGGTTTCAAGCATCGCATTACCCAGATAGAAAAGAACTCCTTGGTTCAGAAGTCCTTTCCCATGTATTTCATCCACCACCACATTAGGTAACGGCACTTCGTTTTCATCAATCCCGTCGATGCCCATGAGGCGGCACAACGTACGTTCCACAGCCACGGTGGTGTATTGCTCCACAAACTGCTGCACGTTCTCCGCAATGTTTCCCGCCAATTCCCGCGCAGCCTCAACCTTATTGAAATCAAGCCCTAATTTACTCTGTTTCATTTTATTATTTCTACTTATATATTCAGTGCGTCGTCATATCACATCACATGCAAGAGAGATGCAAAGATAAGACTAATCAGCCACTTTCTCTTGCTGATAATTGAATCCCTCTTCCGGTGATTTCTCAATATTTATGATCTCAATTTTAAAATGCAGCGGAGAGAAAGGAGGTATCACGTAATTACCTCTGTCATAGTAAGCTAAACGGGAAGGGATGATCACTTCAGCGATTTCACCTTTTTTCATCATTGAAACGGCGATGTTCCATCCGGGAATCACTTGGCTCACACCCAGCTGGATTGTGAACGGGCCGCGGTTTTCCGAACTGTCGAAAACCGTGCCGTCCAACAGCATCCCAGTATAGTTAATTGTGACCATGTCGTACATTTGTGCCGCCTCTCCTTTGCCTTTTTCCACTTCACGGAAATAGATGCCTTGTGGTGTGGGTTCTTTGTCCCAATTGTTCTCAGTCAAAAACTGCTCAATCAAGCCTGGTTCGCTTTCCGCCGCAACTTCCATCTCTCGAATAAACTCATCCACTTCCGCTTTGGTGGTGACGTTGTGCACTTTAACAGTGATATAGATATCCTCTTCCGGAAAATCCAACGTGTCATTCATATAATGGCTTGCGAATTGATCTTTGTTGAAAATAAACGTTGCGCTATCCCCGGTGTGTAAGGTCAACAATGCCGTGTTCAAGTCGCCTTCATACAAAATAGTGTCCACGGCAAACATTTCTTGGAATGCCGTAATAAGGCTGTCACCTACTCTCAATTCAACTGCAACAACCGGATAATCACCTTTTTGTATTAAATACGCCGTGTCACTTGATTGATGGATCTTATAGTAATATCCGGTTTCGTGTTTTTGATAGCCCTTGTATTTTGAACAAGAAACAAGGGATAGCACCACCATGCAAAGCATGCATGCTGTCAATAGTTTTTCAAATTTAAATTTCATAATGTTGTTTTTAATATTATTTAACTTCCGTGATTTCCATAATAATCGCCAGTGGGGTATATCTTCCGATCATCCTGCCATCGCCGCTCGCACCGTATGCTAAGTGGGAAGGAAGAACCAGTCTGGCAGTTTCACCCATGCGCATCAGTTGCACCGCCTCATGCAGTCCGGGGATCGCCTCGCTCTTTTCCACCTTAAAGGTCATCAAACCATCTTCCGTCGAAGTGTAAACCGTCTCGCCGGAAAGCAGTTTCATCACATATTTCAAGACCACTTCATCGCCGGGTTTGGGGATTTTACCACCGGTGGCATGGGTAATTTGATAACGCAAGCCACTCTCCGTTTTTTGCATTTCCCAACCATATCGTTGAATGAACAGCGTTATCTCCTCGTCTTCCAATTGCACAATTTTAGCATTGGTTTTGATTAATGGGTCTTCTTCCGTAACGGACTGGCTTTGTTGTGTTTGTACCACATCAATCGGTTTGTGATCGCGACAGGCGAAAACCGTACAGAGCAAGCTCAAAATTAGAAAAAACGTCCAACGATTTTTCATGTTATTCCGATTGATAAGGCTTTAGTAATTCTTCTTGATATTGGGGTAGAATCGACTCGAAGTAAGCCATTGTATTTTCCAGTGTATCACTATGATACGCCGCTGATGCATTGCGATGTCCACCGCCGTTGAAATGCTTGCGCGCAAATTGATTGACATCGAAATGACCTTTTGAACGAAACGAGATTCTCACCCGGTTGCCCCGTTGTATAAAAATAGCTGCGAATTGTACCGTGCGGATCGTCAAACCGTAATTTACAAATCCTTCGGTATCGCCTATTTTATAGTTATTATCAATTAAATCTTGTGCGGAAAGGTAGATATAGGCGGTAGCATACGCTTTCAAAATCCGCATTCGCTGCAACGAAAGCCCCAACAGATGGATGCGACTCTCTTCATAATTGTCGTAGATCTGCCTGTGAATCGCCTCCCCGTCAATTCCTTTACGGATCAGTTTGCATAGAATGCCGTATGTTTTCGGATCGTTGCAGGCATAGGTCAGTGAACCTGTATCCGTGATAATCCCCACATAGAGGCAAGTTGCAATTTCGGTTGAAAGCGCGTCTTTTTCGTTCAAATCATCGAATAACAAACGGTAAACCAACTCGCAGGAGGAGCTGGTTTTCACCGTCGACAACATCGCATCGACCTCGATATCCGGTGCTAAATGATGATCTACTAACACTTTAAAAGCATTAGACGTGGCAATGGCATTTTCCAGGATTTTCCCACTCCGGTGCAATGCGTTCATGTCGGTAATGAATAGAAAGTCCGCTTCTTTTACAATTTTCTTGACTTTCACCTTATTGGATTCCGCAATGAGAATTTGGTCGCTGCCGGGCATCCATTTCAAGAAATCGGGAAATGCGTTTGGCAGCACCACATCCACCTCCAATCCTTTGGCTTTCAAGAAATGATAGAGTGCCAACGCAGAC